>WFVK01000152.1 GCA_015491705.1 Nitrospirota bacterium
CTGCTGGTATGGCTGCCCGTCGCGGCGGTGGAAGCATGTTGCCGCCGCACAGGCTGCAGGATCAGGGCGGAACACGTGCTGCTGTTTGTTTTATTTTTTGTTTTCTCGGGCAGCGTGATA
The DNA here is from genome assembly GCA_015491705.1 of Nitrospirota bacterium. Taxonomy (GTDB): domain Bacteria; phylum Nitrospirota; class Thermodesulfovibrionia; order UBA6902; family UBA6902; genus JAADFS01. The sequence goes on from WFVK01000152.1 coordinate 121, forward strand.
TGGTTCGGCAAGCGGCTGGTGTGGCCTGATGCAAAAACCACTTTTCTGTTGAAATCGGTGCTGTTTATATGCGTGGCTTTCGTCTCGCTGACCGCAGCGTGGCTGTGCCGCAGGATATCCGGACAGTGGATGGACATCGTGCAGGAACGCATAACACCTCTGGTATGGCTGTTCGGCGCCTTCATCGTATTGTCCGTGCCTGTAGTGGTCTATCATACATGGATAAAAACCCCGGATAATGTCGTGTCTCAAAGAATCCATCAGTCTTCCGCGTCCGATAGTGACGGCAGGCCGAACATTATCCTGCTCACCTTTGACGCCCTTACTGCGCGCGATATGTCGGTCTACGGCTATGACCGTCCTGTCACGCCCTTTATGAGCAAATGGGCAAAGACAGCCTCATTGTTTACAAGACTGTATGCAGGAAGCAACTTCACCTCGCCGACCACAGCGACTCTTATGACCGGCAAGAGGGTATGGACACACGGGAGATACCATACAAAGGGTTCAGTGCCTGTAAAGGCCGATATCCAGAACCTGCCTTTAATGTTGAAGAACAGCGGTTATTACAATATGGCCTTTGTGGCAAACTCCAATGCCTCTGTTGAAGGGCTCGGGATTGCCGGAAGCTTTGACCTCGTTGCACCTCCGGATGAATTGAGGACCCCGGTTTCCCTGCTGGAGACTGTCAGCAACGTTATGGAAAAATTATTTGGCGGCAGGATCCGGCTGGATGACTGGATTGTAAAGAATGATTTTATTCTCGGCAAACTCCTCTCGGCGGTTTCACGCGATTTTTCCGGGACATCCGTGCCTCCTGAAAAGGTCTTGGGGAGGTTCCTCTCGGTTATGGATACCAATCCCCCGGAGCCTTTTTTTGCATGGATCCATCTCCTCCCTCCTCACTTTCCCTACCTGGCGCCTGCGCCTTACATGGGTATGTTCGATACCTCACCTGAACTGAGGACCTACAAGGGCCAGTGGAGGCTTTACACATACCAGAATTATCCGCAGGAGATGCAGCCGGATTTTGATATCATGAGGGCGCGTTATGATGAATTCATAAGGTATTGTGACAGGGCTTTTAAGGACTTTATTGAACAGTTAAGGGCAAGAAATACATTAAAAGACACTGTCATTGTCCTGTCGGCGGATCATGGGGAGAGCTTTGAACATAATTATATGGGTCATGGCGGCCCTTACCTGTACGAACAGGTGACGCATATCCCCCTTATTATCAGGGAGCCGGGGCAGAACAGGGGAAGGATAATCAATAACCTTACAGAGCAGGCAGATATAGCGCCTACGATCCTGGATCTGGCGGGTATAGCCGTGCCTTCATGGATGGAAGGGCGCTCTCTGCTCCCGCTCATGCGCGGTGAAAGCCTTCCCTCCCGTCCCGTATTTTCCATGTTTTTCGAGAAAAACCGCAGTCGGGGGCACCGGATTACACAGGGGACCATCGCTGTGTGGGAGGGGGACTACAAGCTGATACACTACCTTGAGGAGGACAGGTCACTGCTGTTCAACCTGAAGCAGGACCCTGATGAGCTGAACAACTTGTTTGACACTGAGACCGTTACAGGGCGGCGCCTGCTTGCACTCATCCGCGATAACCTCGCCAAGGCCAATGAGAGAATCAGCATGGGAGAATGATACCATAAAATTATCAAAACCAAATAAACCTTAATGTTGCATAAAGCCGGCGGGAGGGCCCGGCGCAAGACCCCCGCTCTCTCTCCCGCGCGTGAGCGATGATTTTATGTAACTGTGAAGGCAGAGAGAGCAATAGTGAAAACATGTCCTTATTGCGGTAAGAGATTCAACTGGTGGCAAAGGGCGATCGGTGAAGATAAACAGCATGCCCGATATTGTCGAAAGCCGATGAAAGAGAATGATGAACTTACCCTCGCTTCAACATGCAGGGGATGTCCGGCCGGTTGTTTCGAAAAGACTTACAGGACAAAAGATAAATGAATCTTACCGGCTAAATCCTTACCGCTACGCCTTTTGACTTCAGGTACTCTTTGGCTTCATGCACCGAGTATTCCCTGTAGTGAAAGATGGAAGCGGCAAGCGCTGCGTCCGCCTTGCCTTCAACAAGGCCTTCACGCAGATGCTCAAGTGTCCCCACACCGCCTGACGCAACAACGGGAATCGTCACCGCCTCCGATATCCTCCTTGTCAGCTCGATGTCATAACCGTCTTTTGTCCCGTCCCTGTCCATACTGGTGAGCAGTATCTCGCCTGCGCCGAGCTCCTCCATTTTTTTCGCCCATTTTACGGCATCGATCAGCCGCATCTTTCGCCCGCCGTGGGTTGATATGGCCCAGAGGGCTTCGGTACCCCCTCCCGGAGCGGGTACCGACAGGCGGACTTCGCCAAGATACGGGTCACTGAACCACGGTTCTTCCGGCTCGTAAACCGTGTCTCCCTTTATGCGCTTTGCATCAACCGCCACGACGATACACTGGCTTCCGAATCTCCCGGAGGCCCGCCTTATGAAATAAGGGTCGCGCACTGCGGTTGTGTTGACCGATACCTTGTCACAGCCTGCGTTAAGCAGATCCCTTATATCTTCAAGATTTCGTATCCCCCCTCCCACGGTCAGGGGCATAAATACATCATCGGCGGTGCGGGCCACGACATCAAGTATGATCCTGCGTTTTTCATGAGAGGCGGTTACGTCAAGAAACACAAGCTCGTCAGCCCCCTGTTCATCATAAAACTTTGCATTCTCGACAGGGTCTCCGGCATCGGTAAGGTTCCGGAAATTCACACCCTTCACGACCCTGCCGTCCCTGACATCAAGACATGGAATTATACGTTTGGCAAGCATTATATACCTTCCTGCGCAATCTCTATGGCGGCCCTGAGATCCAGCGCTCCTGAATAAAGTGCCTTGCCGGTTATCACTCCCCACAGGTTTTTTATCTGCATGAGATTTCTGATATCATCGATATTCGACACACCTCCGGATGCTATGACCGGAACCCTGACCTCTTTCACCATTTTCTCCATTGCGCTGATGTTAGGGCCCGTGAGCATGCCGTCCCTTGATATGTCGGTGTATATGATTCCGGCGATCCCGGCATCTTCCATCTTTTTTGCAAATTCAACGGCATCGTATTCCGTTGTCTCCACCCAGCCTTTAACAGCCACTTTCCCGTCTCTGGCATCGATTCCAGCGAACACCTTGCCGGGAAATCTGTCACAGGCCTTGCTGATCATATCCGGATCCTTTACAGCGGAAGTGCCGATTATAACCCTGTCTATCCCGATACCGACAAGCATCTCTATCCTCGGGACATCCCGTATGCCTCCGCCCACTTCCACAGGAATGTGTATTGATCTTCTTATTTCCTTTATCTTGTCGAAATTCTTCTGCTCCCCTGTAAATGCGCCGTCAAGATCGACTACGTGGAGGAGCCTTGCGCCGAGATCAACCCAGTGTCTTGCCATTGATACGGGATCATCCGAATAGACAGTGACTTCTTCTCTTTTCCCCTGAAGAAGACGCACGCACTTGCCGTCTTTAAGGTCTATTGCAGGTATTACAATCATTGATTGAGTATATCAGATGGGTTTTTTATCAATCAACCTTGCGCCGGATATTCCGGCCCTGTTGATTTTTAGGTGAGATAACATGTAAATTTGTACCTGTAAATTTTCTCTGGAATACTGCCATGATAAAAATTATACTGCTTGCAGCCGGGGGAGCGGCGGGGACCGTGCTTCGTTACATACTGTCGGGACTGACATACAGGGTGCTTGACGGAGCCTTTCCGTGGGGAACGTTGCTCGTAAATCTTGCGGGTTCGTTTATTATAGGTCTGTTGTGGGGATTTTTTGAGATCCAGAATCTGTCCCCGAATATGAGAAACTTCATATTTATCGGGGTCCTCGGCGGATTTACCACTTTTTCAACATTCGCGCTGGAGAGTTTTAACCTGCTCAGGGACGGCGAAGTCAGGCTGCTGCTTTTAAACTTGCTGGCAAGCAACATTTTTGGCATAGCGCTGGTCTTCACAGGCATCCTGCTCTCAAAATATATTATCAGCCTGATCAGATAGTTTCATCTGAAAGGCTTGAATGGAATTATTATGAATGCATACTGTTAACCAGGGGAACATATTATGAAACTGCCTGAAGAAGGAAAATTATTGAGAATATTTGTCGGGGAAAGCGACAGGCATGAAGGGAAGCCTCTTTATGAATCCATTGTGCTGAAGGCAAGGGAGCTGAATCTTGCGGGAGCCACGGTTTTCAGGGGGATAATGGGTTACGGCGCCAGCAGCCGCATTCACTCAATAAAACTGCTCAGGCTTTCGGAAGACCTGCCCGTTATGATTGAAATAGTGGATACCGAAGAGAATATAAACAAAATCCTTCCTTTTCTCGACGAAACGGTCAAGGAAGGATTAATTACAGTGGAAAAGGCAAATATTATCAAATACAGGTACCGTAAGCCTCTTTCAAATCCGCAGTGAAATGCCGCCGGCAAGCAAACAGGTTGCCGATGTTTACTCGAAAACGGATTTTTCCCTGGCATAGGTTTCAGCAATCTTTTCAACGAGGGGGGTAAGCCTGTCCCGGCTTATATTGAGATAGGCCACAGCGGGCAACTCGTGCAGCATGATGGAATCATCAGGGTCCCTGTATCCTATGCCAAGCGCCCTGCAGATGCAGTCGGCCGCATTAACGCATGCAATCCCTTTTGCAGCAACGGGGTCATCGATATCTTCGAGCCTGACGCCGGTCAGGTGATGCTTTTCTATAACCTGCAGCAGCACGGACGGAAAGCCCCATTTTTCCGCGACCCTTGCGCCGATCTCCGCATGATTATATCCGTAGATCTCTTCTTCGGCTTCTATGGAGTTGACACCTTCATTGTATGTCCTCATCATTACCTCTGTAAATATATCAGGGGTTTCATTGTTCATGATAACCTTTCCGAGGTCATGCATAAGCCCCCCGATAAAGGCGATGTTGCCGACATCGCTGTCCAGACCTGAAGCGGTCATCTTGGCGGCGATGGCCGCGCCGATGGAATGGTCCCATATTTTCTGTTCCGTCATGCCGAATTTCTTGTAGAGTGACCTTGTTGATGCGGACAGCACGATGCTTCTTATCGTCTTAAGGCCGAGAATCAGCAATGCCTGCTGAATACTGTTGACTTCCTGCCTTAAACCATACAAGGCGCTGTTTGATATCTTCAGGACCCTCGCTGCAATTGCCTGATCCTTTTCTATTATCTCGGCGAGGTCGGAGAAAGAAAGGTTATCATCATTAATTGTCTCGAGTATCTTCTTTGCCACAAACGGAAGCATTTTGAGGTCGCCGACCTTTTTAATAAGGTTCTCTTTGGAAATAATCTCCATTTGATTCTCCCGGAAAAAAACAGATTTGAACTGGATATATCAAACAATATATATTAAACATTAACCGCAATTGAATGAAAAATCAACCTTATGCTGAAGACAGCCCTGAAATTTAAGTTTCTTGATTATTTATTTGTTGTTTCAATATTTCCCCCTCTGTTATAATGAAGTGGAAAACCCGGCCCTGATGCTGCATGGATGCGGCGGGTGAAGTTGCCGTAGAACCTTTATAATACTGAGTGGATTTTGTGAATATGTCATTGTTTGAGGAAGCAAACAGGAGGTAAAGTAATTCCCGGCCGTTGCCGAATAAATATGTGAGGGAGCAGGCGTGCTCGGTAAAGTCTCTGGTTTCAGGGACTAAAAAAGTTAAAAGAGCTGAGAAACCAAGGGAAACAACCTCAAATTCATAAGCCATCCAGACCGAATTGAATAATGCTGTCACGGAACTCAATGTTTTTTCACAGAAACCTCTGATCTCGAAATGGTCCCATATAAGAAGAAACTGCAGATCTACTGGAACAGATTTAAAACCCATATCAAGGCCCATGTTGAAGTTACGGATGTAGCCTTTATATGTCTGAGAATCATAATTTTCTGCGGCGGGGTAGGATGGCTCATATTCACCGAAATATCACAGAAGACTTTCGAGCATGTCACCAGCATCTTTCTCTTCTTTGTAGTCTACTCGGTTTTCATATATGTGTGGCTCTTTTTTTCACCGAAGCACAAGTCGCTCATTTATGTCTTTTGCCTCTTCTTTGACCTCATATTCGCCACCGTGCTCGTCATGGCGACGGGCGGATTTGACAGCCAGTTCTTTACAGGGTTTTATCTGATAACGGCCCTTTATTCTTTCAAGTTCGGTCTTGTGCCGGGCATTATTATAGCTGTGGCGGCCATGCTGCTTTATCTTTTAAGCGGCGAGTTTGATTTGCAGAAGCTTTACTGGACTGATTTTTCAGTCAGGGCCGCCTTTATGTTCTTGCTGGCGCTGCCCATCGGTATTCTTTCGCAGGAACTGAGGAGAGACAAGGCCAAGATAGAGAATCTCAACAGGGACCTGGAGAAATATATAGAGGAACTGCAGGATATACAGGGCAAGCTTATTCAGGCCGAGAAATTATCTGCGCTGGGAAGGATGACCGCTGATGTCGCCCATGAGATAAGAAACCCCCTCACATCCATAGGTGGTTTTGCAAGGCGCCTGAACAGGAAATTGCCGCCGGGCACAAGGGAAAAGGAATACGCCGAAATAGTCGTTTCAGAAGTAGACAGGCTGGAGCGGATACTCAAGGATGTCCTTACCTTTTCAAGGGAAGCAAAATTCGAGATGAAATACCACGATATCAATAAAACAGTAAAGGAATCCATCCATACCTTTTCCGGTGTATGCAAGGAACAGTCGATAAAGGTTGTGGAAGAACTTGATGTTTCGCTCCCGGAGATCCTCATCGACAATGACCAGATCAGGCAGGCTGTCAATAATCTGCTCTCCAACGCCATCGATGCAATGTCCTCAGGAGGGACGCTGACTATCAGGACATATATGGAGGAGATGTACAGGGTTGATTTTGTAGTGGTGGAGGTTAACGATACAGGTCCCGGCCTGACAAAGGAAGCCTTAAACATGATATTTGAGCCGTTTTATACTACAAAAGAGATAGGCGCAGGCACGGGGCTAGGCCTTTCCATATGCAAAAAGATTATGGATGAGCATAACGGGCTGATATTGGTGAACAGTGAATTAGGCAAAGGCACGACCTTCAAAATGTATTTTCCTTACCAGAGCAGGGAGGACGGAAAAAAGATAAACTGCTGGGAATTCAACAAGTGCGGCGTGGAAAAGATGGAAGCCGGCGCGGGTATGAGATGTCCGTGTTACCCTCATTACGGGCGCATATGCTGGGTTATTGCCGGGACATTCTGCGGGAAAAAGGTGAGCGGGGCATTTGCACGGAAGCTGAGAGACTGCAGGAAGTGCCGGTTTTACCAGCATGTGGCCGTTAAAAAAGATCTTTAATTACTGCACTGTTTACTTTTTTGAATGTTTTAGCATAGAATGTCATGTCGGTATTTTTGCAGGGCCCATAGCTCAGTTGGAAGAGCTACCGGCTCATAACCGGTTGGTCCCAGGTTCGAGTCCTGGTGGGCCCACCAAACCAGGACCTTATGGTTCAGAGTCAACAGATATGAAATTGAAACGTTAAGGGTGTAAACTCATGATCCCTGATTCTTATTGCTTCCGGAGGCAAAATTGAATGAACAACTAAAATTTTTAGTTGAACTGCAGGAAATAGACTCTGCCATCCTTGATATTACTGAAAAAATCGAATCCCTCCCCGAAAAATTAAATCACTACCGCATGCCACTTAAAAAGGCTGAAAGCTCCTTTGAAAAGGCGAAGGCCGGAAATGAAGCCTTGAACAAAAAGAAAAAAGACAAGGACATTCAACTGGATGAGACCCTGGACAAGATCGCCAAACTCAAGGACAGGAGCAGCGGGATCAAGACCAACAAGGAATACGAGGCTCACCTGAAGGAGATTGAAAGCGTTGAAATGAGCAGGCGCCGGATTGAAGACGAGATACTTTCCCTGATGGAGGAAATGGAAAAATTTTCCCTGGAGCTCCGGCAGGAAGAGATGAAACTCAGGGAGGTTGAGAATGAATTCAAGCGCCAGGAACAGGCCATTGAAGAAGAGAAGAAAAAGCTGCATGCTGAAATTGAGGCCCTTAAGCGGAAGAGGGAGGAATACGCGGCGCGCATCGATGAAGAATATTACAACCTGTACATGAATCTTCTGCGCAGGGCAGGGGGGCTGGCCGTTGTACGGACAAAAAACGAGGTCTGTCTGGGCTGCAATACCAATATCCCCCCCCAGTTGTACAATGACATAAGAAAAAACGAAGACATATACACCTGTTATTACTGCAAGCGTTTTCTCTATTACAGGGAAGAAGAGCACGCCGCCGCATCCGGCGAAGAACCGCAGAAAGCCCCCCCTGTGTCTTAGCCCTGATGAGTCATAAACATGGCATGAGAAGAGAAGGCCGCCAGCCCTGTCTGTTTGGAACCGGAGATGATCGTTCAGGATATGCCGTCATGTATTGTGACGGGGCGTGCAGCGGCAATCCGGGGAGGGCCGGCATAGGTGTGGTGATCAACCCTGCCGGAGGGAAAACAGGGCATGCGGGAAAAAGCAGGGAATGCAGGATATCCGAATATATCGGGATCGCCACAAACAATATAGCCGAATATTCAGCCCTGATAAAGGGGCTGGAAGCGGCAAGGTCGATGGGAATAAGAAAAATAAAGATATTTCTGGATTCCGAACTGCTCGTCAAGCAGATAAACGGCGTTTACAGGGTGCGTAACGAGAGGCTGATACCGCTGTTTAACCGGGCGAAGGGCATCTTGAAGGAATTTGAAAGCTGTAAAATCACCCATATCCGCAGGGAAAAAAATAAAGAGGCGGATTTACTTGCAAGGCAGGCCGTCGGCAGGGGCTGAAACAGGGGCCGGAATTTTTTGCTGGACACAGCCTGTTTGAACTGTTATAATTATATTACTTTTCGATCAGGATATCCGTAAAATTCCATTGAGCGTATATGGAATTTATAGAAAGGGAGAATTGCCTTTCATCAGGAAAAAGATGAAGTAATGGGTTGTAACTATCTGATAATTAAAGGTTTCTCTGCATGAAGCATATTCCATTTGAAGTCCGGAGAATGAACGTTGCATAAAAGCTATGCAACCGGAGCCCGGGGAGGACGGTAATCACGGCATTAATATTTTTCAGTTGCAGCGGCGGCGGTTGAACCCCCTATAGTTAGGCAGTCAGCTTAACAAAAAAGGCGGTGTATTAACCCCGCCTTTTTTTTGTAATCTGCCGGTGGGATATATGAGTACCGGCAATGATGAGAGGGAATGATGCGATTTATAAAAAAACTTTACGACTGGGTACTGCACTGGGCTGAAACACCCTATGCGATTCCCGCGCTTTTTATTCTCGCCTTTGCTGAATCATCCTTTTTCCCTGTCCCGCCTGATGTGCTCCTTATAACTCTGGCTATCTCCATACCCGGGAAATCCTTCAGGTATGCAGCGATATGCGCCATAGGGTCAGTCCTGGGCGGCATCCTGGGGTACAGCATAGGTCTTTACGGTTACGAAACCATAGGGAGGCCTATCGTGGAATTTTACCACGGCCAGGATATTATGAATGCAATCAAGATACGGTATGACCAGTACGGTTTCCTAGGGATACTTATCGCGGCAATAACCCCGATTCCATATAAGGTATTCACGATTGCCTCGGGCGTATTCGAGTTCGATTTCTGGCTGTTTCTGATTGCATCGGTGATAGGCAGGAGCACCCGCTTTTTTGTTGTTGCCGGACTTATCTGGAAGTTCGGTCCCGCCATCAGGGGTTTTATAGACAGGTATTTCAATCTCCTGAGCTATATTTTTATCATACTGCTGGCCGGCGGCTTTTTCCTTATAAAGTATGTTTTTTAGAAACAGGCCGCTAACTATTGACATTTCAAGCATTTTTATTATAAAAATAATACATGAGAAAAGCCCTTATACTGCCTCTGCTGATAGTGATTTTCGCAGGCTACGGCGAGGCGGGGCAGAAGACAGCGGTTAAGGGCCTTCGCTATTCATCGAACAAGAGCCACACAAGAATTGTGGTCGACCTGAACGGCCCCGTAGAGTACACCCGGAACCGGCTTTCAAATCCCGACCGGATTTTTTTTGACCTGAAAAACTGCTACCTTTCTGGAAAATCTCCGACGGTACTGACCGTTGGAGACGGTGTGCTGAAAAGCGTGCGTATGGCGCAGTTTGACAGCAACAGGGTAAGGGTGGTGTTTGACCTTCTGAAGTTCGGGAATTTCTCCGCCTTTGTGCTTGAAAAGCCATACAGGCTTGTAATAGACGTCTATGCTAAAAACAGTCATAAACCTTACCCGCGCACCCGTAAGAGCCGCAAGGCCCTGTCAGAGAGAGACATCTATAA
>WFVK01000153.1 GCA_015491705.1 Nitrospirota bacterium
GAGCCGGACCACGCCCTCTGTAGTGGCATTTACGGATAAGGGCGAAAGGCTTGTCGGCCAGGTGGCGAAGAGACAGGCGGTTACGAACCCCGAGAACACGGTCTTTTCAATAAAAAGGCTGATGGGCAGAAAGTACAACTCAAAAGAGGTACAGGATGCCATAAAGAAACTGCCTTACAAAATCGTGGAGGCCCCGAACGGAGACGCGCATGTGGAGATAAGGGGAAAGAGATACTCACCGCCGGAGATATCCGCGATGATACTGCAGAAATTAAAACAGGCTGCCGAAGACTATCTCGGCCAGACGGTAACAGACGCCGTAATAACCGTACCTGCGTATTTCGACGACAGCCAGAGACAGGCGACAAAAGACGCTGGCAGGATAGCCGGCCTGAATGTCCTGAGGATAATAAACGAACCGACCGCAGCCTCGCTCGCGTATGGAGTGGACAAGAAGAAAGATGAAAAGGTTGCCGTGTATGACCTCGGAGGCGGCACATTCGATATATCGATACTCGAGATAGGGGAAGGTGTCACAGAGGTAAAGTCCACGAACGGAAACACCTATCTGGGCGGCGATGACTTCGACCTCCGGATAATGGACTGGATAATCGAGGAGTTCAAAAAGGAACAGGGCATTGACCTCAGAAAGGACAAAATGGCCCTCCAGAGGCTTAAAGAGGCCGCGGAAAAGGCAAAGATCGAGCTCTCGACCGCGCATGAGACGGAGATTAATCTCCCGTTCATAACCGCCGATGCATCAGGACCAAAACACCTTGTCATGAAACTCACAAGGGCCAAACTCGAGCAGTTGATTGACGATCTCCTGAAACTCTCCATAGAGCCCTGCAGGTTGGCCTTAAAAGACGCGGGACTCTCGGCATCGGATATTGACGAGGTACTGCTGGTGGGCGGACAGACGAGGACGCCGAAGGTCCATCACACAGTGCAGGACTTTTTCCACAGGGAGCCCAACAAGGGTGTAAACCCCGATGAAGTCGTGGCAACCGGCGCAGCCATACAGGCCGCGGTGCTGAAGGGTGACATGAAGGATGTGCTGCTTCTTGACGTTACCCCGCTTTCACTCGGCATAGAGACTCTCGGAGGGGTTTTCACAAAGCTGATAGAGAGGAACACCACAATACCGGTGAAAAAAAGCCAGATATTCTCCACCGCCACTGACAACCAGCCCTCGGTAACGGTAAGGATATTCCAGGGTGAAAGGGAGATGGCCGCGGACAACAAGCTGCTGGGCAATTTCGAGCTTGTAGGGATACCCCCTGCACCGAGAGGTGTACCGCAGATAGAGGTTACATTCGATATCGACGCCAACGGCATCCTTCATGTATCGGCCAAGGACATGGGCACAGGAAAAGAGCAGTCCATAAGGATCACTGCATCGAGCGGCCTGAGTGAAGAGGAAATCAACAGGATGGTAAAAGATGCCGAGGCCCATGCCGAGGAGGACAGGAGGAAGAAACAGCTCATAGAGGCGAAGAATGAAGCGGATACGCTGATCTATTCCGTGGAAAAGACACTGGGGGAGCATGGAGACAAGATATCAGAAACGGAAAAGAAGGATATCGAAGATGCACTCGAAAAATGCAGGAAAGCAAAGGACACGTCTGAGAATCCCGAGGAGATAAGGGCCGCGATCGCATCCCTGAGCACTGCATCACACAGGCTTGCGGAGCATATGTATAAAGAAACCGCGGCCGGGCAGGGCGCAGGAGCAGCAGGGGCCACGGACAGCCGGCAGGGGGAACACGGTGCAAAAACAGGCGGAGAGGAAGATGTCATTGACGCGGAGTTTGAGGATGCAGGCAAGCAGAATTAGGTTTTAACATCGCATGAACCGGGCGGGATGGCCTGCTGAAAAACCATCCCGCCCGGCTTTATCCTGAGGTTGCATAAAGGTGCCGTAGAGCCTGTCGGAAAAACCCTGTTTGAGGTTCAGGGTCCAACAGCACGGGGAGGGGGACCGAGGATTTCCATGATGTCCTTTTCGTCCATATTTTCCTTTTCAAGAAGTGTCTCGGCCATTTTATTCAGCTTGTCCCTGTGCTTCCGGAGAAACTCCTTGTCTTCTTCGTAGCATCTGCTTATAATCTCCAGCGCCTCCTCATCAATTATCTGTTCAACCTTTTCAGAACGGCGGGTTGTAAACGGGCCCTGCCCCAGAAAGCCGCCTGCGTTATGCTCCACCAGTGAGATATTCGGGATCCTCGTGCTCATTCCATATACGGTGAGCATATTCCTGACTATCTTTGTCGCCTTCTCAAGGTCATTGGCAGCACCTGTAGAGACCTCCCCGAAGACCACATCTTCAGAGGCCCTGCCGCCAAGAAGTCCCTTTATCTTGCCTGTAAGTTCAGAACGTGACATCAGGTAGCGGTCCTCCAGAGGGGTCTGAAGGGTATACCCGAGGGCGCCTATGCCGCGCGGCACAATGGAAACCTTCCGAACAGGGTCGGCCCCTGGAGTGAAATAACCGATTATTGCATGACCTGATTCATGGTAAGCGACTATACGCCGTTCACGCGGATTGATAAGCTTGTTCTTTTTCTCGAGACCTGCGATAACCCTCTCGATGGCATCCTGGAAATCCGACATGCTCACCTTGTCCTTCCCTTTGCGCGAGGCCAGCAGGGCGGCCTCATTGCAGACGTTCATGATCTCGGCGCCGGCAAAGCCGGGGGTAGCCGCGGCCAGTTTATGCAGGTCAACATCCGTATCCAGAACAAGCCTGCGTGTATGAACCTCGAATATCTGTACCCGGCCTTTCAGGTCGGGACGGTCAACGAGAATCTGCCGGTCAAAGCGGCCGGGCCGCAGCAGTGCCTGATCAAGCACCTCCGGCCGGTTTGTGGCCGCCATAATGACAATACTCGTCTTGGGATCAAAACCGTCCATCTCGGTCAAAAGCTGGTTCAGGGTGTTCTCCCTCTCATCATAGCCCGCAACATATCCCCCTTTGCCGCGGCTCTTGCCCACCGCATCCAGCTCATCTATAAAGATAATGCAGGGCGCCTTTGCCTTTGCCTCGGTGAAAAGGTCCCGCACCCGGGCTGCGCCCACACCCACGAACATCTCCACGAAATCAGAGCCGCTCAGGCTGAAAAAAGGCACCCCGGCCTCACCGGCCACGGCCCTTGCAAGCAGGGTCTTGCCTGTTCCCGGCGGTCCCACCAGCAAGACACCCTTGGGTAATTTTGCACCCAGGCGCGTATACTTCTGGGGGTTTTTCAGGAAAGAGACTATCTCTTTCACCTCTTCCACAGCCTCGTCAATACCTGCAACATCCCTGAAAGTTATTTTGTTCTTGACATCTTCAGCATAAATCCTGGCCTTGCTTTTACCGACATTCAGAACGCCGGGGCCGCCTCCCATTCTGCGGAAGACATATCCCCATACAACAACAAGGAGGATCAGGGGGATAATCCAGTTGAAGAAGAGATTCCGCAGCCAGTCCGATTCTATCCTTCCCCGGTAATCCACACCCTGGGACTGAAGGTCCTCCAGCAATTTCGGATCTTCAAGGCGGGTGACAAAAAACTGCCGTTTCAGCGCCTTTTCACGTTCCTCCTTCATGGCCTTCAATTTCAGGCGCCATGGTGTCTGGACGTGTTCGGGTGAGAATCCTTCCTTTGACGTACTCCCCTGCGCCGTCTTCTCTGAGGCCGGGGGCTTCATCAGACCGTAGATCTTTTTATCCTCTATGACCACGCTCTGGATTTTACCGGCAACCAGGCGGTCACGGAATTCCTTGTAGGAAATCTCCTTTACCGAATAACCTGAGAAAAACAGTGAATCAAGCAAGAGTATGGTTGCAAAAACTATCAGATAATAAGATATTGAAAACTTGGCCCGTTTCTCCATAACTCCTTACTCTCCTTGTCTGCTTATGCAAGATTAAGGTTTACCTTACAGTTGCATAACACCATCGCCCGCATGCCGGAGAGCCCGGCGGAAAAGCTTTATCTGCGATTCCCTGAGGAAATATTCAGCGCGCATATTCAAAGTAACCCCTCCCGGCCTCCCCTTAAC
>WFVK01000154.1 GCA_015491705.1 Nitrospirota bacterium
ATTAAGGGGGTTACCTCCTCCCCTTAAGTTAAGGGGAGGCCGGGAGGGGTTACTTTGAATATGCGCGCTGAATATTTCCTCAGGGAATCGCAGATAAAGCTTTTCCGCCGGGCTCTCCGGCATGCGGGCGATGGTGTTATGCAACTGTAAGGTTAAATTCGGGAGACGGCGTACGGCGCCGCCAGACTGAATTGCCTCCGGCGCAGGAGGCGCTCGGTCTCGCTGCAATCCACCGGCCTAGAGAAAAAATATCCCTGCATGTATTTGCAGTGGAGTGACCTGAGTTGCTCGATCTGTTCTCCTGTCTCCACGCCTTCTGCAATTATGTCCATGTTCAGGCTGTGGGCGAGCGTGGCTATCGCCCTGACAATCTTCATATTGTCTCCGTTGAGACCGAGCCTCGAGACAAAGGAACGGTCGATCTTCAGCACATCCACGGGAAACTGGTGAAGATAGCTCAGGGATGAATATCCCGTGCCGAAATCGTCGATATACAGCTTGACATTTATCTCTTTCAACTGCTGAAACAGGGGCGCCACGGCTTCGGCGTTCTCCATGATCATGCTTTCCGTAATCTCAAGGATCAGCGTGCTCGGTTCAATACCAGTCTCCTGTATAACCTCTTTTATGTACCTGATGAGATCGGGCAGCATCTGCCTGCTGGATATATTCACGCTCACTGTCAGGGGCGGATTCAGGGGGAACCGCATCTGCCACATGCGCAGTTGCCGGCACGCCTCGTAGAGTGTCCATTTGCCGATGGGCACAATTAACCCCGTCTCCTCTGCCGCGGACACAAATCCACCGGGATATACAAGGCCCTTCTCAGGATGCCGCCACCTCAGGAGGGCCTCCAGGCCGGTAATCCTGCCTGTTTCAGCGGATACAATCGGCTGGTAGTGCAGGCGGAATTCGTTCTGCCTGATCGCCTGCCTCAGGTCGGTCTCCAGTTTCAGGCGGTCAAATACAGTTCTGTACATTCCTGTATTAAATATCTCATAGCGGGCGCTGCCGTTGGACTTCGCATGGTACATTGCAATATCGGCATCGCGCAGTATATTCTCCAGCTTGTCATAGCCGGGCGTGCTGAAGGTTACACCTATGCTTGCGGAGCTGAACACCTCCTGTCCGTCCAGATCAAACGGCAGTGACAGTTTCTCCTGTATCCGGCCGGCTATCAGCAGGGCCTCCTCCCTGTCCTTCAGGTCTTCAAGCAGGACCGCAAACTCGTCCCCGCCGAAACGCGCCACGGTATCGCCGGGACGGAGGCTCTCCGCAAGCCTCCGGCTGACTGCGACCAGGAGCCTGTCCCCGGCTGTATGCCCGAGACTGTCGTTGAGTACCTTGAAACGGTCCATGTCTATGAAAAGAACCGCAAAGAGGTATCCTCCCCTGTTCCGCCTTTCACGGTCAACCGCGTGCTCGAGCCGGTCCATAAACAGTGCCCGGTTCGGCAGACCGGTCAGGGAATCGTGGAATGCATCGTGATGCAACTGCTCCTCTGTCTTCTTGCGAGCCGTAATGTCGGTCTGCGAACCGGCCATGCGGCAGGCCTTCATCGAGGTATCACCCACTGCAACCCCCCGGCTGAGCATCCAGCGGTATGTGCCGTCCTTGTGCAGCATGCGATGTTCATTTTCAAACTGAAGGGTCAGGCCGTTTATATGGTCCCTGATATCCTTCTCCACCTGTTGGCGGTCATCGGGGTGAATCCGGCTGAACCATTCCTCGGGGCTGTCCTTGATCTCGTCTTCCCCGAAGCCGAGCATGGATTTCCAGCGGGGGGAGTAATAAACCGAATTGGTCTTCAGATTCCAGTCCCACAATCCGTCATTGGCGCCCCGGGCGGCAAGCGCATAGCGGTCCCTGCTTTCCAGCAGGGCCTGTTCTATCTGCTTGCGCTCGGAAATGTCCCTTGTATATTCGATAACATGAGATACCGCGCCCTCTTCGTTGAAAATCGGATAAGTATAGATTTCAAGCCATACCCTGGATCCGGACTTGAATGTTATGAAATTATCCTTTGCACAGGGGTCTGAAGACAGGAAGGTCTTTGCCACAATGCAGTCATCGCAGATACTGTCCCTGCCGTGCAGCACCCTGTAGCAGTGCCTGCCGGTAAGTTCCCCGGGACTTTTATCCTTTATCTTCGCATAAGCCTCGTTGGCCCATACTATCCTGTGTTCCCTGTCAAAGATACAGAACGGATCCATAATGCTGTCGAGTATTGTATTCAGAAACCTCTCGGATTCGGCAAGCGACTCTTCGGCCTGCCTGCGTTCGGCGATTTCTTCACGGATCTTTGCATATCCGTCCCTGACCGCAATGCTCATCGCGTTGAAATGTGCGGCGAGTTCTCCGAATTCGGTTTTGTCCTTCCAGGCGATCGTGGCGCCGAATTTTCCCGACGAGATCTCCCTGGTAGCGGTCACAAGCTGGTTTACGGGCCGGGTGATGGATCTTGTCAGGTTCACCGCAACCATGATGCCGAGAATAAAGGTTATAATATCCGTTGCAAAAAGAATAGTCCGGGCATCTTCAATCTTTATCATGGTGCTGCCTGTTAAATCCTTCAGGTTGTTGCTGGCGCTGTGCGACATGCCTTCCGTGAGATCAATCAGTTTATCGCCTATTGCAGCGGCCCCGGGGACAATTGCATCCCCGCCGCCGGATTTTGCGGATTCCATGAGATGACTTAATGCCTTATCATAGTCTTCAATAAGAGACCGCACCTCTTTTATGCGTTCGGCAAGTCTGGGCGGGTGGTGGCAGGATGAGCATCTGCGGGCCGTATTCTGCAGCCTTGCCATGTTGCTCGTGATGGAATCAGGCTTGCGGCCGCTGATATTGAAAGTATATATTCCTGTCTGGACGGCCTGAACATCTATAATTAATTTCCGCCTCAACCGCTCGATTTCATTAAGCCTGATAATATGTTTCAGCTCTGCCGTGCTGTTTGTTATATAGAGCATCGCCGTCACTATGCCGATAGTGAAAAATATAAAAAGTGCGGACAGCAGCAGGATGATCTTCCGTTTCATCTATATCCCCCTTACCGGCATCTTCATAATTCATACCCCCGGCATACCTGAAGACATGCGCGGGCATGCATGCAACGACAACTATCTGTCAACAATATTTACATTCAAGCAGATTATGTGCCAGATTTTATTTCTTTATAATTAAAGGGGTTACGGGGAAAGCAGTAAATTTATCTGACAATTCCCTCAGTAGATGCGGCATTTCACGCAGGTTTTTGTGCAAGGGGCCGGGACGGCCTTGCCCGCAAACAGCGCGTTGCAGGAAAACAAATTTGCAAAAAGTGTCAAAATGGTTTACATTACAATTA
>WFVK01000155.1 GCA_015491705.1 Nitrospirota bacterium
ACAGTCCGTCCTTTCGGATATTATAAGGGCCGAAGGATACGAGACCGTTACCGCGGGCAACGGCAGGACGGCGCTTAGAGAAATTGCAAAATCTCCGCCCGACGCGGTGCTGCTGGATATCAGGCTCCCGGGGATGAACGGCATGAAGGTTCTCGAAAAAATCAAGAAGACGGACAAAAACATGATAGTCATCATGCTCACCGGCTACGGAGATATCAAGGACGCGGTACAGTCAATGAAAATGGGCGCATTCAACTACATTACCAAGCCGTTTGAAAACGAGGAGATCATATTAAATATCAGGGAGGCGCTGCAGACCCGCCATTCCGCCTCCGGAAAGCTTTCGCACAGGGAAAGAGAGGTCCTGAAATGGCTGAAAAAAGGAAAAACATCATGGGACATATCAGTGATTCTCTGTATCAGCGAGAGGACCGTGAACTTTCACATAAAAAACATTATGCAGAAACTCGATGCAGTAAGCAGGACCCATGCCGTCGTAAAGGCGATCGAGATGGGACTGATCAACGGCACATAAACTGCATTCCCGGCAGATATCATCCTTACAGTTGCATAGGATAATCCCCTATATCCGCTACCAGAAAATCCCTCTTCAAAAAACATGCTTTTCCCTCTGTAGAAAAAATTCTTCATCTCGATAAGAAGGATACATGCAGCCGGATATTTTATGATCTTATCCGGCCGTATAAAAATTCGGCTGAAAGAGGCGACAGCATGACGATTAACCGCAATGTAAGTGTATATGCAAAGATAATACTGATATTCGTGCCGACCGTAATCCCTGCGTTTATAGAAAACAATCTCTTCAGGGTCATCTGCGCCTTCATTGTAAGTTCATCCGTTGCTGCAGCCGGCGTTGCACTGATGAGGAGACACATAAAAGACATCGAGGACAGACTCGGCGCCGGTAAGAAAGAGTATATATCCGGGATAGAGGACGTGATAAAGGGCATGCATGAAACCCTCCATGAAAAATCACAGCTAATCCCGGTTTTTGTAAATCAGCTTCAGGAGGTGACCCGGCAGACAGAGTCCGCCGCCATGGATATCGGCGAGCGCTTCATGAATATTGTCGAGAGGGCGAGAAATCAGTCGTCAGAGGCGTCAAATGCATTTATCAAGCTTGCGGGAGATGGAGGAGACAACGATGAAACGCTTACAGAGTTGAGCAAAAAGGCGCTCTCCGAGGTAATAGAGAGCCTGCAGGGCTCTGCAACTGTCACCAATCAGACACTGGGCGACATGGAGATGATCATCAAGGCCACGGGCAACGCAAGGACAATGGTTGATGAGATCGGCTATATTGCGGAACAGACAAACCTCCTGGCGCTGAATGCGGCGATAGAGGCGGCCAGGGCCGGCGAACAGGGCCGAGGGTTTGCCATTGTCGCTGATGAAGTAAGAAAGCTTTCGGACAGGTCGAATACCGCCGCGGACGAGATCAGAAAGATCGTCACGCGTATCGAGACCGATACAAAGGAAATCTACCAGAAGACCGAAAGGAATGTTTCAAAGACCAACACCGTCTCCACCGAGGCGGCGGCTGTAGTGGATGACACACTGAAAAAAATAGACGAAACAATCAGCCGGGTGAAAACCCAGCTTGATGATCTCACAAAAGAGTCCGAACTCCTTGCAAAAGACATAAGCGACATAGTCATTTCCATGCAGTTTCAGGACATCACGAGGCAGCGCATCGAACATGTCATCGAACCACTGCTCGCATTCAGGTCCGACCTTGAAGACATGATAAGAAATACAACGGATATGGGCAGAAAGCTGCGGCAGGAGAAAAGAAATGCCGTAAGCGGACTGCTCGAAGACATGTATACAATGGAAGCAGAGAGAAGGGTATTCCGGGAGACGATTGAAAGCGGAGCCGGCATAAAAAACAACCCCGGGGGATGAGATATGGCAAAAACAATTCTTATAGTTGATGACTCGGCCTCGATGAGGCAGCTTGTAACCTTTGCGTTAAAAGATGCAGGATACGAAGTTATCGCGGCAACGGACGGCAGGGATGCCCTGAACAAATTAGGCGGCGCAAAGGCGGACATGGTGGTAACAGACCTGAACATGCCCAATATGGACGGCATCGAGCTTATAAAACAACTGCGCAAATCACCGGCCCACAAGTTTACGCCTGTCGTCATGCTCACAACCGAGTCACAGGAGGGCAAAAAGCAGGAAGGCAAGGCAGCGGGCGCCAGCGGCTGGATCGTAAAGCCGTTCACACCCGAAAAGCTCATGGAAGTCATAAAAAAGTTTATACGATAGATACAAATTACCGAAACGGGGAAACGGAGAGGAGACGTGTTTGATTACAGGGCCGAACAGACGGAAGACAAAACAGTACTGACTGTCAACGGTGAACTGACAATACAGAACGCCGGTGCATTTAAAAACTTACTGGCAGAGTCCCTGGAAAAAACAGGGCACCTCGTACTGAACCTCGAAAATGTAACCGAAGTCGACCTCTCCTGCCTCCAGCTTCTCTGCTCGGCGCAACTGACGACAACGGAGCTGAACCGGCGCCTTACAATGGACGGCGGTTGCGCGGAGGCATTCAGAAAGGCCGCCGCGGAGAGCGGATATCTGGGGGATGAGGCGTGCAAACAGTCACCCTGCAACCAAAGCTGCCTCGGGACAGAGGCTGATAATTCCCTGGGAGGCGTCTAAAAAAACAACATGTCAACAGCCGACCAGCATAGAGAGGCATACAGGGAAGAGGCCATGGAACTTCTTGCAGAGCTCGAGACATCCCTGCTCGACCTGGAGCAGAGCCCGGATGACATGGAGCTTATAGGGCGTATCTTCCGGGCCCTGCATACAATCAAGGGGTCCGGTTCCATGTTCGGGTTTGAAGACATCGCCGAGTTTACGCATGAGGTGGAAACGGTATTCGACATTGTACGCAACGGCGAGATGCACGTAACAAAAGAGCTGATAGACCTCACACTATCCGCCGGCGACCATGTCAGGATGATGCTCGATGCCGTCCACGGGAGCAATGCAGCAGATTCCGGAAGGGCCGGGGAGATTATCGCAGCCCTTCAGAAGCTGTCCCCCGGCAAAAAAGGGCCTCATGCCGCACGCGCGGCGTCCTCTGAAGAGGATGAATCAGATCTGCTTCACGAGGGCAAAAGCATAACCTGCAGGATCCGCTTCCGGCCTCCCGGCGACATCTTCATGAGGGGGATAAATCCGCTTCTTATACTGGATGACCTCCGGGCGCTCGGTGAATGCAGGATCGTGGCCCAGAAAGAAGGCATCCCCGCGCTCAATGACATTGACCCGGAGTATTGCTATACATACTGGGATGCCGTCCTGACCACTGATAAGGGCGTTAACGCGGTCAAAGAAATTTTTGAATTTATCGAAGACGGCAGCGATTTAAGGATCGACATCATAGATATCATTGACGACAGACCGGAGGGCGGTCACAAGAAACTTGGTAATATCCTTGTTGAACGCGGCGATGTAACCCCTGACGAACTACAGAAAATACTCAGCCGTCAGAAACGGATCGGTGAATTGCTGGTTGAGGCCGACCTGATTGACACCGGAAAGGTGGAATCCGCCCTTACCGAACAGCGCCACGTCAGGAAGGTACAGGAGAAACACCAGCGAAGCGAAACCGGATCAAGCATAAGGGTCTCATCGGACAAGCTCGACCGCCTGGTCAACCTCGTCGGAGAGCTTGTAACCGTGCAGGCACGGCTTACCCAGACATGCGCATTGAAGAATGACCCTGAATTGCTGTCGATCTCCGAGGAGGTCGAGCGGCTGACCGAGTATCTTCGCGACAACACCATGAGCGTACGCATGGTGCCCATTGGAACCACGTTCAACAAATTCAAGCGCCTCGTGAGGGATCTCTCAGCGGAAACAGGCAAAGAAGTCGAAATGTCAACCGAGGGGGCTGATACAGAGCTGGACAAGACTGTAATAGACAAGCTCAATGACCCCCTCGTGCACATGATCAGAAACAGCATAGACCACGGCATCGAGCCTCCCGAAGTTCGGGAGGCCATGGGAAAACCGCGGGCCGGCATGCTGCACCTGTCGGCCAGGCATTCCGGAGCCAATGTCCTGATAGAGATAACAGACGACGGCGCCGGTCTTGACCCGCAGGCAATACGTGCAAGGGCGGTGGAAAAGGGCCTGACAGAACCTGATGCAGAGCTTTCCGAAAAGGATATCTTTGCGCTTATCTTCGAGCCGGGCTTTTCCACGGCACGGAAGATAACAAGCCTGTCCGGCCGAGGTGTCGGCATGGACGTGGTAAAACGCAGCATCGAGGCCCTGAGGGGATCAATAGAAATAAGCAGCCAGAAAGACATCGGGACAACAGTAACACTGAAACTACCCCTCACCCTCGCAATCATAGACGGTCTCCTGGTCAAGATCGCTGAAGAGGTCTTTGTGATACCCCTTTCGATTATAGAGGAATGCGTGGAGCTGAGCCGCAATGCCGCGGCAAACGGCAATGAAAGGCATATATCGAACGTCAGGGGCGAGATAGTCCCGTATATAAGCCTGCGGGAGCGTTTCATGATAAACGGCCGCAAACCCCCGATTGAACAGATCGTAATAACGAGGATAGAAGGCCGGCGCGTCGGCCTCGTGGTTGACCACGTGATAGGCGGACATCAGACAGTGATCAAGACACTGGGCAGGGTCTACAGGGATGTGGAAGGGGTCTCGGGCGCGACCATCCTCGGTGACGGCAGGGTAGCCCTTATTCTCGATGTCCCCAGGCTCGTGCAAAACGTGGAAAAGGAGGCGGCCTTTTCCTGAGTTGACCGGGGGCAACCGGAATTTTTTAACAGGAGAGGACATTGAGTTATACGTCACATAGACCTCAGGAGAGGAGGACAATAATATGAGATGGAAGGATATAAAGATCGGGAAAAAACTGGCCGTGGGTTTCGGGAGCATGCTTGTCCTGATAGCAACGGCGAGCTTTGTAGGCTTTAACGGGATTCAGGAAGTAGGCCGCGACCTCTTCGTTGTGGGGCAAAAAGACGCGCCGGTGGTGGAGGCGGCCAGCCGTATGAAGATGGCGCTTATGATGGCAAGGGACGCAATGGAAAAATTCAGGAGCGCCTCTGCAGCGATTGCCACCGACAATGAAAAACTGCTTGACGGCATAGAGAAGAGGTACAATCAGTCGGTAGCCGATTTCGACCGGTTTACAGAAGCCGTTCTGGAAGGTGC
>WFVK01000156.1 GCA_015491705.1 Nitrospirota bacterium
AGAGACAGCCATGTTTATCCACTACTACTGCCCTCAGGCTCCCGGCCGGGCTGTTGACTAATGCCTTTGCACCGTCTCCGGATGCCTTTATTATTTTATGGGGGCTTCCGGGCCTGCCGAAGGCGGTAAACGGTGTCATTGTCTTTGTCGCAGTGCCTGCCAATGATGCTTCGATTATGTTTTCTCCCAGTTGGGTATAATGTTCGTCATCCGCATTCAGCTTCATGAACGCAGGGTTGTCTGCTGTCCTGGCGCCTAATTTAAACTTGACCCCTGCTATGCCTCGATAATCCGTCTTTACGGTTATATAATCAAGTTCTGCATTTTCCGGGCTTATCAGCTTCCCCCCGCCGGCCCTGATGTTAAAGATAACCTCTGCGCCTTTGACAGGCCGGCCTTTCAGGCCGGTAATTTTAACCTGCAATGGCCTGTTCAGAACGCTGCCTGCTTCCCCGCTCTGAAAATCAGAAGCGGAAATCTTCTTTATATATCTCGCCGATACAGGCTCATAATTAAGCAAATCCGTGAAAGGATGCATTAAAATTTCTGCATATGTCTCAGGCCATCTGCCTGGACCCCATGCAGTCATTCCCCCTGCTATCATGCCTGAAAGCATGTAACCGGCCTCGCCGCTGTCAGGGTTTTCTTTGATATATCCTGTCCCGGTCCAGTCTTTGTAACTGAATGTTGCGGGTTGCGGGGTTGGAATCCGGACTATGAGATTCTGGTTTGCTGCATTTCTTATATCGTCCTTTATATTTTCATCGAGCTCAAGGGTTGGAAGAATAGTGTCTATGTTGGTTTTGTCTATTGTTAATATCTCTGTTGCGTGTTGCGGGTTGCGTGTTGCGTGTTGGAAAAGCTTGGCTGTTGAGATGCTCTCTACCCCAAAATCTTCTTCAAAGATTCTGTTTTCCAGGATGGAGCCATGCAATGCAGAAAGCTGCATGAACAGTTTTTGTCTTTTTCTCTGAAATGTAAATTCTGAACTTTGAACCGGTGATGTCGCTCTGAGTGCGGCATCGATATATACCCCTTTCCACTGGAATCCGTGAGGCATGTCAAGCAGGTAGGTAACTTCTATCACTCCCCCGATTGTTACAACTGTCGGTATCGGCCTTGCAATTGCCAGGTGCATCAGCGACGCAAGCTCATCCTCCGCCTGATTCCATCTCTCTATATAATTCATCGCTTCCCGGTAGAGCAGGTCTCCTGCTGTTTTTTCGCTGTCTGCTGTATCCTGTCTGCTGTCCGCTGCTTTTTGAGAGACTATCCCCACTACTGATAAGTTCCCGGCTATGTGGGTGTTTTCTGTCTTTTCTATGCCGTTGGGGGATATAAGCTCGATCGCAAGTTTGTAGCCTGCTCCCATGGGCAGGCCGTCTTCGGCCACAACGATTCTTTCCCCGTTAAGTGTCAGTACGGGCCTCAGTCTTACAAGGTATGAGGGCGTGTTGTCTAATCCTCCGTAAAAGTTTATTATCTCCTGGTCTTCCACTGTCTCGGGTTCGTAGGTTATTGTTATCTTCCGGTTTGAAAGTTTATAGGCCGGAAGGGTTATGTCAAAAAGAGCTGCTGTCTCTTTTCCCCGTATGCTGCCTGCTGTATTCTGCCTGCCTGCTCTGAATCTTACCCTGTGCATCAGTTCATCGGGAATCGCCGTGTATTCACCCGTTATTGCCTTTTGCATAAATTGCATGCCCGCAGGAAGTATGTTCATGACTTCGGGGATTAAATTCCTTGTCATTAATAAGTCATCGTATGTCAGTCCCGGGTTGCGGGTTGCGAGTTCCGTGTTTAAAAATGCCCTTATATATTCTATTGGTGTTTCTGATTGGATACCGCTGAGATATTCATCTCTGATGGCTGACAGCTGATCGCTGATTGCCGGTTCCTCACTGAATATGTCTACGGGTTCATTGTATTCATATCCTCTTACCTTGATGCTTGTATCCAGGCCAAGCCACATCTTTCCCTGTTCGTCTATTATCGCCCCCCGATAGTTGGCATACGGTATCCGGCTCTCTATCCAGAGATGCTCTATTTCAAAGGCGGATATCCTGCCGCCTTTGATTACCGGCAGATACGGGATTCCCGCTTTCTGCAAGAATACGGCGAGTTCCGATTCGTTGTTTACTCCGGTCAGGTTCTTGAGCCTGTCTGCTCCGATTTCTATTACGCCTCTTATATATCTCGCCGGAAATCCCGATGCACGGAGCAGGGCTGCAAGCAGTGTTGCCTGGTCGCAGTCATTTCCGCTGCCCTGCCTTAATGTCTCTATGGCGCCTTTCATGCAGCCCCGGTACCATTCCGTCTCTATGTTGTTTTTTACATGTTCGTAGATCAGAACAGGATTCCAGTTTAAACTCTGCGCAAGCATGGCTATCTCTTCTGATATGGGGGCCTCGGGTGTGCTCTTTAAGTCATCGGGGCTGACTTCTTTGTCCCCGCCCCTGTAGGCAGGTTTTATGGAAGGCTCTGAAACGGGTTCTGTTGCAGGATAATTCAGGTCTTTATAAGGAAGGGTTCCCAATAGCGGTCTTTTCTCTTTGAAGAGGATTTTTTCAAGGAGGATTTTGAGCCGCTGTATCCTGTCTGCTGTCTGCTGCCTGCCGCCTTCGGCGAGGCTCTCTATGAGATTTATGTATTCTTCAAGGGCTTTGCCGCAGGCTTCGGATATTTCCCTCTGCCTCTGAACGGCTTTTGCCCCAAGGGCGTTCGCCGCCTCCTGCCTTTCCCTGAATCTCTCCTGAAGCAGCAGGCGAGAGGCCTTTATGTCCTGCAGCCAGGCTTTCAGTGCCTTTATCTCGGCATCCGCCGGCCGGTTTGTTTTGAGCTTTATATCCGCCTTTTTCAGAATCAATCTGCTCTGCTGAAGGGCTTTCTGCAGGTCCTCCTCAATGTCTGCATCCGCTGCAAGGCTCTGTAACGGTATGAGAATAATGCTTAAAAAGGTCAATGCCCGGAAAAAGTTCATGTCCCCCCTCAAAGATGGTTGACAGGTCAACCCGGTAAAAGAGTTCAGGCTCTCAAGTATAATATTTCTTCACCCTAATGTCACCTGTCAGAACTGTCAGGGGGGCTGTGGGGTTTTGCTTAATCCATGCTTACAATGGCTTTTAAACTCATTGAATCAGCCCGGAGGCGATGGCGGCGATTTACACGGCCACCATCGCCCGGCGGAAATAATTGAACAGGCCGTTTAATTCTTCATCCACAACTTTTGACTTTATCTCAGATAGAATCGCTCATGACCACCTTTTCATCGACTATCTTTCCGTCCTCGATCTTCCATATGCCGTAACTGCCGCCGGTTACATCGCCGTTTTCATCAAAATTGACCGGGCCTGAGACGCCCTCATAGTCTATGTCCCTGCCTTCCTTCAGTAGTTCCAGCGCCTTTTTCAGGTCCGCCATCGAGACCTTCTCGCCCGGCGGATTGGCAACGTCCCTTAATGCATCCCGGATCGACGGGCCGTCGCTGCTGCCCGCCTTCTGCATGGCCAGGGCGATCAGTATTGCGGCATCATAATTTGTATCGATATAGGGCTTTGGAGGATATTCCCCGAATTTCTCCCTGTATTTTTCCCTGAACTTTTTCGTAAGGTCACCGGCCGCGGCCGCGGGCGCGGTGCCGTAAGTGCCGTTCATGTATTTTGCACCCACATCCCTTATCACCTCGGGCGCCTTCATGCCGTCAGGCAGCAGGAATTTGTTTGCAAGGCCGAACTCAATGGCCTGCCTGAGGATCTTGACACCGTTTTCAGGGTAAGCAATCAGCAGCAGGGCGTCGGGCTTGTCTTTCACAGCCTTCTGTACCTCGGAACGGTATGAAGTCTCACCCTTGTTAAAGGGCACGGATACAAGCACCTTCCCGCCGATCTTCTCATAGGCGTCCTTCATTGCCTTTGCCAGCCCCTCGCCATAGGCATTGTTTACGTATATCGTGGATATCTTCCTGAAGCCCCTGTCAATGGCCACCTTTGCCAGCACGCGGCACTGGAGGGCGTCCGACGGCACGGTCCTGAAGAGAAAGTCGTTATCCTTCAGGGATGTTATCTCCGGAGATGTAGATGCCGGGGATATCTGGACGACCTCATTGGGCACGGATACCGACGTTGCAACCGGAATGGTGACCCCGCTTGAGAGGGCGCCTACAATAGCGCTGACCCTGTCAATATTGACAAGCTTGTTGGCGGCGTCCACCGCCGCGGTCGGGTCGGTCTGTGTGTCCCTGCTTACAAGTACCAGTTTTTTGCCGAGCACTCCGCCCGCCTCATTGATGTCGTCAACAGCCATCTTCGCGCCGTTAAGGATCGGGCCTCCATAGGCCGCGAGGTCGCCGGTCATGGCGGAGAGGGCGCCTATCTTTATCTCTCCCGCCTCTTCTTTCTTCACACACCCGAAAGAAAGAATTACCATTAAAATCATCAGCACGGAAACCCGCGGAAAGACCTTTGAATACTGCCTGCTCATTTTTCTCATAATCACCCTCCGGAGTTTAAAGATTAAAAGTTGAAAGTCAGGGGTTTCAGGGTTCAGGATTCGCGCTTCCGGGTTCAAGTGATTGCTGTTCTGTACATTTCGACCCTGAAGCGTGAATCCTGAACACCGGGTTATAAATTATAACCTCTTTTGAAAAAAAATCAACAGGGTTGCCATTACACCGGCATTAAGGTTGATAATAGCGGCGGCGGAGAATATCATATAAATAATGAGCGGCGTCGTCTCACAGAAGAGCAGGGAGCTTTTTGATGCGGGATTTTACTGTGCCGAGAGTGTCCTGCTGGCCATGGCCGGGCATAAAGGGATTCACTCGGATTTAATCCCGCGTATAGCCACTGGCTTCTGCAGCGGCATGTCCAGGACCTGCGAAATGTGCGGGGCGGTAACCGGCGGGATCATGGCAATCGGCATGGTTGCCGGAAGGAGTTCCCCGGATGATTCCGTTGAAAAAATTTATCTGCTTGTCAGAAGGCTGATGGATATGTTCAGGGGGAGATTCGGGAGTCTGAACTGCAGGGAACTGACCGGTTGCGACCTGGGCACACAAGAAGGCCGCGCGAAATTCCACGCGGACAACCTGAGTCAGCGATGCAGGCAGTATACCGCCGAAGCTGCGGCCATGACGCTGCTGCTGATTGAAGGGCAGGCAGGACCCGGCCCCTCTTCCCCGTAAGTTCTATACAAGGTTCCTGCCGTCAAAACTGTTTCCGCTGATATCAAGGAGGGACATTATTGTGGGGCCGGCGTCTATTATGTTTATATCCCTGCCGTTTATCTCCCTGTTGATGTAAAACACAGCGTCTTCCCTCGTATGTCCCCCTGTAAGAAATCCCCTGCCGGCGATGCGGTCCTTGTTGATTGAACCTTTAAGGTCATAACCCTCGTAAGGCAGGGCCACAAGGTCCGGGGCGTTGCCGAACAGGTCGCCGCTGTAGATGTCTTCCCTGAAGAAGACCGACTTTATGACCTTTTCGCCGTCCACTTCCAGTGCAAGGAGTTCTTCTTTCAGTTTGCGCCTCAGGCCCTCGTATTCACCGGCGCCCACACTGCCGCCGGGATACCTTCCCTCTGTATGGATATAGAATCTCGCGGGGTCGAGCACAAAGACACTGCTCCCGGGCAGCATATCCTCCAGGGATGCGGGGTTGTCTTTTCCGAATTTCAGGTATCCCTTTTCTTTAAGCCAGGCATTCAGGTATATCTCTTTTTTTATCGTCGTAAACCCGTGGTCGGACAGTATTATGAACGGGGTATCGTCCCCTGTCCTTTCGTACATCTCGCCGATAAATCCATCCAGCCTTTTGTAAAAGTCAAGAAAAAAAGCGTGCTGCGGATGACCTTCATCATCGAGCGCGTTCCACAGGTAGTGGTGAAGGCGGTCGGTCTCGGTGATCACGCCGATAAAGAGGTCCCATTCAGCGGTGTCAAGGAAATGAAGAATCGCCTTTTTCCTTATCTCGAATGCGCTGTCGATCTCTTTTGCAAGCGCCTCAGCCGATTCCTGGGCCTTCCGGGTATCGACATCCATTTTGTACCCTATGCTTTTCAGGTATTCATATGCGCTGTCGGGATAGGTCGCCTTTTTCAGATCAAGGGCCACGAATCCCGCGGTGAGTATCCCGTTTAATTCCCTTGCAGGATAAGTGGACGGTATATTGATGACAACGCTTTTCCTGCCGTGTCTGCCTGCTATGTCCCACAGTGTGCTGCTCCTGAGATCATCCGAATTCGGGAATTTCCACTTGTACGTGCCCTTGCGC
>WFVK01000157.1 GCA_015491705.1 Nitrospirota bacterium
CAGGGAAGGCTGTCCTGTTGAGGTTGAGATACCCCGGTTTATCAGCCTGATCAAAGAAGGGAAATTCCTTGAGGCGTGTTACGCGCTTAAACAGAAAAACGCCCTGCCCGCTGTATGCGGGAGGGTATGCCCGCAGGAGATCCAGTGTGAATCCCGGTGCATTGTGGGCAAAAAGGGCGATCCCGTTGCCATAGGCAACTTAGAGAGGTTCGCCGCCGATTACGAGGCGGAAAAAGGCGAGGTCAGGATACCCGAAAAACCCCGTCCCACGGGCAGGAAAGTCGCCATAATAGGCTCCGGCCCGGGCGGCCTCACCTGCGCCTCGGACCTTATAATGTCCGGCCACGAAGTTACCATGTTTGAGGCACTGCACAAGCCGGGAGGCGTGCTGGTCTACGGCATACCGGAGTTCAGGCTGCCGAAGGTGATCGTGGAAAGGGAAGTTGACTACATAAAAAAACTGGGGGTTGAGGTGGTGACCAATGCCGTGATCGGCAGGCTTTTTACGGTTGATGAATTATTAAATGAAAAAGGTTATGATGCATGCTTTATCGCCACAGGGGCGGGGCTGCCCATGTTCCTCGGCATACCCGGTGAAAACTTCAACGGTGTCTACTCCGCCAATGAATTCCTGACAAGGGCCAACCTCATGAAGGCATATCTCTTTCCTGAATACGACACGCCCATAAAGAGGCCCGGAAGGGTTGCGGTATTCGGGGCCGGCAACGTGGCAATGGACTCTGCAAGGGTCGCCCTGAGACTCGGGGCGGAGAAGGTCTACCTTGTCTACCGGCGTTCAGAGGCCGAGATGCCCGCGAGAAAGGCGGAGATACACCATGCAAAGGAAGAGGGAGTGGAATTAGTGCTCCTGACAAATCCCGTGAGATTCCTTGATGACGGCAAGGGGAATCTGCGCGCGGTGGAATGCATAAAGATGGAGCTTGGAGAGCCTGACGAATCCGGCAGGAGAAGGCCGATTCCCGTAAAAGGAAGCGAATTCCAGATGGAGATAGACGTGGCCATTCCCGCACTCGGTGCAAAGGCGAATCCGCTTCTGCTGAAAACCCTCCCTGATCTGAAACTGAACAGGCGGGGTTATATAATCGCTGATGAAGAGACAGGCATGACATCCAAGAGAGGCGTGTTCGCCGGCGGCGATATAGTCACCGGTGCTGCAACGGTTATCCTGGCCATGGGCGCGGGCAAGAAAGTGGCAAGGGCGATAAACGAGTATCTTAAATGGAAATACTGGGATGTCGGCGGTTTCATAGAGCAATAATGCGGTTGCTGGACGTTGCGTAAACGGCGGGGAGAGACTGCCGGAATTCAGGGTTCTGCTGTGCAGAATACGTTAATTACTAAGTTAAACATAAGGAGGTCTGCTGATGGCTGATGACATCAAAATCCTGGTGGTGGATGACGAGCCTGTGGTGATAAAGAGCTGCAAGAGAATTCTTGAGGCTGAAGGATACAACATTGACGGCGCCTCGGGCGGAAGAGAGGCTATAATAGCAATGGAGCAAAAGCCTTACGACTTTGTTATTACGGACCTCAAGATGCCGGAGGTGGACGGCATCACTCTCATCAAGTGGATAAAGAAATCAAGGCCGGATACAGGTGTTCTCATTATCACCGGATATCCGTCACAGGAGACGATCAAGGATGCGCTTGAACTCGGGATCATAGACTATGTGCCCAAGCCCTTTACCCCTGTGGTGTTGATGGACGTTGTCGCCAGGGCCATAGAGTGGAAGCAGAGGACCCTTCCTGCCGAGGCAAAGAAAAAAGAAGAGGAATTCCCGCCCTCCATGATGGCTGAGCTGGACAGGATGATAAGCAGCTACAAAGACAAGCCCGGCAGCCTCATACCGGTCCTCCAGAGGGCGCAGGAGATAGTCGGCTACCTCCCGCCCATTGTGCAGAAACGCATATCCAGGGGACTGAACATACCCGCGGCGGAGGTCCATGGTGTGGTGTCTTTTTATTCGTTCTTCACCATGAAGCCCCGCGGCGACCATATCATCAAGGTCTGCCTCGGCACTGCATGCTATGTAAAGGGCATTGAAGAGGTGCTGGAGAAGATAAAGGAAAACCTGCATATAGGAGTCGGTGAGATAACAGAAGACAGGAAATTCTCACTCGAGGCCGTACGCTGCCTCGGCGCCTGCGGCCTTGCGCCGGTTATGGTCGTTGACCATGATACCCACAGTGCGGTAACTCCCAAGAAAGTAATGCAGATTATTGATGAATACAAGACAGTGGGGGCAAAGGCCTGATTGCCCACGTAAAACACGGAAGGGGGAATAAAATGCCGAGACTCACAATAGATGATTTAAAGAAGATCAAGGAAGAGCACAAGGCAACCTTTGCCGTCAGGGAAGGCGGCTGCAGGGCTAAGATCACGGTTCATATGGGCACATGCGGTATTGCAGCGGGTGCAAGGACGATCATGACGGCCCTGATGGATGAGATGGCAAAGGCCGATGTCAAAGACGTGATTGTCACCACATCCGGATGTGCGGGCCTGTGCAGCAGGGAGCCTATGGCAACCGTTGAGATAGCAGGCAGCCCGCCGGTCAAGTACGTGGAACTTAATGAAAAAAAGATAAAAGAGATATTCGACGAGCATATCCTCAAGGGCAACGTGGTTGAGAAATACGCCATGGTTGTCGGAAGCGAAACAACGTATTAAATAAAGTGTCAGTGAAAAGTGCCAGAGTCGGTTAACCTTAATGTTGCATAAACAGGCAGGGGAAGCCTGCCCGGGTGGCACTGTGTGTATTTTTACGCCACTGTGAAGGTTGGCTGCTGAAAAAACCCGGCAAGCGGCGCCGGCACTGAAAAAGGAGACAGGGATGGGAAGATTTCGTGCGAATTTAATGGTATGCGCAGGAAGTGGTTGTGTGGCAACCAAGTCCCTCAAGGTCAAGGAAGCATTTGAAGAAGAACTTCAAAAAAGGGGGCTTGAAAAAGAGATAGATGTGGTCCTGACGGGCTGCAACGGCTTTTGCGCCCAGGGGCCGATAATTACCGTCCATCCTGATGAAATATTCTACGAGAAGATACAGGTTGAGGACGTGCCGTATCTGGTTGAGGAACATTTCATCAAGGGCAGGCCTGTTGAAAAGTTTATGTACAAGGAGCCCACCGAGAAAATAACCATTCCCAGCATGCACGAGATACCGTTCTTCAAGCACCAGGTGCTGAGGGTGCTGAGGAATAAAGGCATCATAGATCCCGAGAAGATAGAGGATTATATTACACGGGACGGATACCTTGCCTCTGCAAAGGCCGTCACCGCGATGACCCCCGAGGAAATAATAAAGGTCGTAAAGGACTCGGGCATCAGGGGCAGGGGCGGCGCGGGCTTTCCCACCGGCGTTAAATGGGAATCCTGCGCGAGGATGGTTTCCGACCAGAAATACATGTGCTGCAACGGCGACGAAGGCGACCCCGGCGCATTTATGGACAGGTCCATCATGGAGGCCGACCCCCATGCCGTGATCGAGGGCATGATCATAGGCGCAAAGGCCATCGGCGCAACCAAGGGTTATATCTATGTGAGGGCCGAGTATCCCCTGGCGGTCCACCGCCTGCAACTGGCCATAGACGCGGCCACGGAGGCGGGGCTGCTCGGCAAGAACATCCTGAACAGCGGCTTTGACTTTGATCTCGAGATATACCAGGGGGCGGGCGCATTTGTCTGCGGTGAGTCGACCGCGCTGATGTTCTCCATTGAGGGCAGGCGCGGCATGCCGAGGCTGACACCTCCACGTTCCACAGAGGCGGGACTGTGGGGGAAGCCCACGGTACTTAACAATGTGGAGACCCTCGCGGCCATACCGCAGATTATCCTGAACGGTGCAGACTGGTTCAAAAGCCTCGGCACTGAAAAGAGCACCGGCACAAAGGTCTTCTCGCTTACCGGCGCGATTAACAATACCGGGCTGGTAGAGGTCCCTATGGGGATGACCATAAGACAGATAGTCTATGACATAGGCGGTGGCGTGCCGGGCGCCAGAAGGGGGAGAAAGTTCAAGGCCGTGCAGATGGGCGGACCGTCCGGAGGCTGCATACCCGAGAGCCTCATCGACACGCCCGTTACATTCGAGGATATTCAGAAGACCGGCGCCATCATGGGCTCGGGCGGCATGGTGTTCATGGACAACTCCAACTGCATGGTGGGCATGGCAAAGTTTTTCCTTGAGTTCACCACCGATGAATCGTGCGGCAAGTGTCCCCCGTGCAGGGTGGGAACAAAGATAATGCTTGACAAGCTCAGCGACCTCACGGAAGGCCGCGGTAAAGAAGGAGACATAGAGATACTCGAGGAGCTCTCATACGACATCATCGAAGGCTCGCTCTGCGGCCTCGGGCAGTCGGCTCCGAATCCCGTGCTTACAACAATACAGTATTTCCGCGACGAGTATGAATCCCACATAAAGGATAAATGGTGCAAGGTCGGCGTCTGCCGCAAGCTCACCACATTTTTTATAAACGAAAAGGTCTGCACGGGTTGCGGGGCATGCATGAGGGCGTGCCCTTCAAAGGCGATCATCGGCGAGAAGAAGAAACCCCACCGCATCATCCAGGAAGTGTGCATACAGTGCAGGACCTGTTACGATACCTGCAGGTTTCAGTCGATAATAATCGGACCTGCCGATTACAAGGGCGACCCGATGGCGCTGCTTAAGGAATAACAACCGGCGTAATCAGGCATATTGAAAAATATACCGGAGGGAGCGGAATGATAGAGATAACCATAGATGACAAAAAACTATCCGTAGAAAAAGGCATCACCATCCTTGAGGCAGCGAGGCGCAACGGCATAAAGATACCCAACCTGTGTTTTGACAAGAGACTCAGGCCCTACGGCGGCTGCAGGATGTGTGTTGTTGAGATAGAAGGGGGCAGAAAGCTTGCATCTTCCTGCGGGCATCCCGCCAAAGAAGGAATGGTTATAAAGACAAACTCCCCGAGGGTCAGGAGGGTCCGCCAGTCCGTGCTGGAATTCCTCCTCGTCCACCACCCCCTTGACTGTCCCGAGTGCGACAAGGCAGGGGAGTGCGCGCTGCAGGACCTTGTCTTTGAATACGGCGTGCCGGAGACGCGGTTTACAGGTGAAAGGAAACACGCGCCGCCTGATGTAAGGGGGCCGCTGATCGAGCTCATCTCGAACAGGTGCATCCTCTGCGCCAAGTGCGTGAGGATATGCTCACAGTACCAGGGGAGGGGCGCGCTGGGCCTGATCGGCAGGGGATTCCCCACGGTGGTGCAGCCAGCCTTCGGTGAAGTGCTCGAATGCGACTACTGCGGCCAGTGCATTGACATATGCCCCACCGGCGCACTGATCAGCAAGCCGTACAAATACAAGGCCCGGCCGTGGTTTCTTGAAGAAAAAGAGAACGTCTGCTCTTTCTGCGGCGTTGGATGCACCCTGACGCTGGGGATCAGGGAAGGGCGGATACTGCGCTCAAAGGGCAGGGAAGGCGCGGGAATAACAGACGGCAATCTCTGCGGCAGGGGCAGGTTCGGTTTTGACTACATCTACAGTGAAAACCGCCTCAGGACCCCCCTCATAAAAGAGGCTGATGAATTCAGGGAGGCCTCTTGGGAAGAGGCCCTGACATATGTAGCCAGGAGCCTCAGGTCAATCAGGGACGCGCACGGACCTGAATCAATCGGCGCAATAGGCTCGCCGAGGTGCACTGTTGAAGACAATTATATGCTCGCCAAATTCATGCGCACAGGCCTGGGGAGCAACAACATAGGCTCCTCAGAGGCTTTCGGCTACGCCAATGCCGTCAATGCATTCTCGCTCTCCTTCGGGATCGGCAGCAATCCGGCAGACCTTGCATCTCCGCTGGGCAGGGACGTGATACTTGTCCTTGAATCCGACCCCACCATTACCCATCCGGTCTTCGGGCTTAACATCCTCAGGGCTCGGAAGGCGGGCTCCAGACTGGTGGTGGCCGACTACAGGGAGACAAAACTCACGAGGCACAGCAATACATGGCTTCAACTGAGGCCCGGCACACTCGTGGCCCTCTTAAACGGCATGATGAATGTGATAATGGACAGGGGGCTTTTTGACAGGGACAGGGTCACGGCCGTCAGGGGGTTCTCCTCACTTGAGGCCGCGCTGAAGGAATATACCCCAGCGAGGGTATCGGAGATCACCGGCGTGGCGGAGGAGGCGGTCACGGATGCAGCCGTAACACTCGCAAATGCCCGGGGGAGGCTTGTTATCATGCCCCTTGCCGTGTCCGAGAACAACAAGGGCCCGGCCTCCGCCCTTGCAGCAGCCAATCTGCTCATACTGCTTGGCGATGAGGCGTCATCCCTGCAGGTGCTGGCGGAGTACTGCAATACCTACGGTATGCTCGAGGCGGGCATCATGCCAGGGGGCGGCGGCATGGAGGTATTCGACATGCTTTATAAGCCCGGCTCTCTGAGGGCGCTATATATCATGGGCGAAGACCCCCTGGTCAGCATGCCGGACTCAAGGAAGATAAAGAGCACACTTCAATCCCTTGACTTTCTCGTTGTCCAGGACATAGTGATGACAGAGGCGGCTGAACTGGCGAACGTCGTGCTGCCTGCCAGCAGCTGGGCTGAAAAAGAGGGGCACTTTATCAATGCCGGGGGGCTCAGGCAGAAGATCCGCAAGGTCGTCGAAGCCGCGGGCAAGAGCCAGCCTGACTGGCAGATACTGAGGAATCTCGGGCTGGCCATGGGCATAAACCTCGGTGCGAAGAGTTTTCAGGACATTGAAGGAGAGGCGGAAGCATTTATCACAGCCGCGCGCAGGGGAGCGGAGAACGCGCCGCGCCCTGCATTTCATCCGGTGGCTTACGAGCCGGGGGAGACCTGTGACAGCGAGTTTCCCTACACCCTCGTTACAAGGGATGTACTCCAGCACTCCGGCAATATGTCCACGCAGTCCGAGGCGCTGAAACTCGTGCAGGCCGAGGCATTCCTTGAGATAAATGAAAAAGACGCTGAAAGACATGCGATATCCGATGAAAGCCATATAAAGATCACCTCGAGGAGGGGTTCAGTATACCTGAGGGCCAGGGTCACGGATGCAGTGCCCGAGGGAGTGGTATCCACCCCTGTTCATTTCCCCTCGGGCGGTATAAATGAGCTTACACACTTTTCTGAAAATAAATGCAGCCGTCTGGATGCAGTGAAGATTGAGAGAGTAAAATAACAGCAGGAGGTTTACAACATTATGTCCGAGCAACAGCGTGTCAGTCTTATGGTATGTGCAGGAACGGGTTGCGTATCAGCCGGGTCGCTCAAGATAAAGCAGGCTATTGAAGAGGAACTGAAAAAAAGGTCTCTTGAAAAGGAGATCGGCATCGTGCTTACGGGATGCAACGGCCTGTGCGCCGGGGGCCCTGTGATTGCAGTGTATCCGGATGAGATATTTTATCAGAAGCTGCGGCCCGAGGACATACCCCATCTCGTGGAGGAACATTTCGTAAAGGGAAGGCCCGTGCAGAAGCTCATGTACAAAATGCCTGCAAAGAGAAAGGCCATACCCGTGATGAGCGAGATACCGTTCTTCAAGCACCAGGTGCTCAGGGCGCTCAGGAACAAGGGGCTGATCGACCCCGAGAAGATAGAGGAGTATATTGCCAGGGACGGCTACATGGCTGCAGCAAAGGCACTCACGGA
>WFVK01000158.1 GCA_015491705.1 Nitrospirota bacterium
CATCAAGGTTTATTCATCATCCCGAGTTTCCTGAAAATTTTAACATCATTCATTACTTTTGCAAAGACCTTATCGGCCTCCATAATGCCGGTTATATCCACCCAGTGTATGTCAGGTTCCTTCCTGAACCATGTAAACTGTCTCTTTGCATACATCTTTGTCCGCTTTTTTACGAGCCGCACCGCTTCATCCAGATCAACCATGCCGTCGAGATACATCTTCATCTCCTTGTAACCAATGGCCTGCATGGCGGTCCTGTCGGGATTCATCCCGAGGAGCCGCTGCGTTTCCTCCAGCAGGCCGTTTTCCATCATTCTATCCACCCTGTCTTCAATGAGGGCGTAAAGCTCTTTGCGGTCCCTTGACAGGCCGATCTTGATAAAGCCGTAATCCGAAGGCCTTGTCATGAGCCGGCGGAACTCTGAGATACCCCTTTTCCCCTTGACGGACACCTCGAGCGCGCGGACAATCCTCCTGAGGTCATTGGGTTGTATTCCGGCCGCGGCCTCAGGGTCAAGCGCCCGGAGCCTGCTGTAGAGATACCCCCTCCCGAAGCGCCTTTCATCCTCCATCAAGTCACGCCGGATGGACCAGTCCGCGGACGGGCCTTCAAAGAGGCCCATGGTCAGAGACCTTATGTAGAGGCCGGTGCCGCCCACGATTACAGGGATGCGGCCCCTTCCGTGCAGTGTGTTTATGGCCTCCACCGCCTTTTGCCTGAACAATCCCGCGCTGAACGATTCATCCGGCGACAGTATATTGATTAAACGGTGCGGCACTGCCTTCAGTTCGGCAGGTGACGGCTTGGCGGTGCCCGTATCCATATGACGGTAGACCTGCATGGAGTCGGCGCTTATGATCTCGGTATCCAGGGCCTTTGCAAGAAGGATCGAAAATCCCGTCTTGCCCACGCCGGTAGGGCCGAGTATGATAATGACTTTGTCAGTGATCACGGGTGATCCGCGGAATTCAACCATTTTACTTTCGGTCACACAGGTAATATCGCATGCCCGCTCATGCAATATCAAGCCTGCTTTGATTTATGCCCTGATGACTGGTAAAATTAGAGCATCGCCGTAAAAAACTGTTGCCATGCAAACCACACCGGAAAAGACATTATGAAGATTATAGGAGAAGACCGGGTCGACGCCTTTATAAAGACTCTCAAACAGAGGGCGTCTTTTTCGGTCAGGGAAGACGAAATACACAGGGTTGTAAGAAAGATTATTTCAGACGTTCAGAGGCAGGGTGACAGGGCTGTCAGGAGATACACTGAAAAATTCGATTCGCTGAGGCTCGATACCCTCTCCATCCACAAAGAAGAGATCGAGTCGGCTTCAAAAAAGGTCGATAAAAATTTTCTGAAGGTCCTGAAACAATCAGCCGGCAGGATAAGAAAATTTCACGAACGCCAGAAGGAGAGGTCTTGGAGTTATTCCGCCGGCGGCATCACGCTCGGGCAGATAATCAGGCCGCTTGAGAGGGTCGGCGTATATGTCCCGGGCGGGAAAGCCGCTTATCCCTCGACCGTTCTGATGAACGTGATTCCCGCACAGGTGGCGGGGGTGAGGGAAATTGCACTATGCGTGCCCGCGCCGGGGGGCGAGTTCAGCCCCCATGTGGCTGCCGCTGTAAAGCTGCTCGGAGTGAATGAGGTATACATGACAGGAGGCGCGCAGGCTGTGGCCGCGCTGGCCTTCGGCACGGAGACAATAAAAAAGGTGGACAAGATCGTGGGCCCGGGGAATATATATGTTGCGGTTGCAAAGAAGATGGTATTCGGTCAGGTGGGAATTGATATGGTGGCGGGGCCGAGCGAGATACTGGTAATCGCCGACGGCACGGCCGACCCTTCATTTATTGCCGCGGACCTGCTCAGCCAGGCGGAGCATGACGAGATGGCCTCTTCCGTGCTGGTCACGGATTCGGCCGTCCTTGCCCGTGAAGTAAAGACGGAGCTGGCGAGACAGACAAGGAATCTTCAAAGAAAACATATCGTCAGAAAATCTCTTAACAGGTACGGCGCAATAATCATCACACAGGACCTCAGCAAGGCGGTTGACATTGCAAACCGGATAGCGCCCGAACACCTTGAGGTGATGACCCAAAAACCGGCGGCTCTTCTGCCGGCGATCAAAAACGCAGGGGCCGTCTTTCTCGGCAAGTGGTCCCCCGAGCCTCTCGGAGATTATGCAGCAGGACCCAACCACACGCTTCCGACCGGAGGGACTGCAAGGTTTTCATCTCCGTTGGGGGTGTATGATTTCATGAAACGCACGAGCCTTATCAATGCCTCGAGATCCGGGTTTGAAGGGCTCGCGCGCGCGGTTGAAACCCTGTCAGAGGTTGAAGGGCTTGAGGCGCACGCAGAGACGGTCAGGGTCAGGCTTGAAAATAAAAAGGGGCGGTAAGTCTTTTATTTTATCATGCAGGATACCCGGTATAACGGAAAGAACAGGAGAGAACATTACAGGATACGTTATCCTCTCACCGGCAGGCCCAGGTTAACGATCTCGAACAATGAATACGAAGTGGTGGATATTTCAGAGTCAGGCCTCAAGTTCCTCTGCAAAAAGATCAATGAATTCAGGGCAGGTTCGGAAGTCCGGCTGGAAATAACCTTTAATGACGGCGGGTCATTGCATGTCAGGGGTAAAATCCTGAGAACCACTGAAAAGGTATCCGTGATATCATTTTCAGAAGATATACCTTTCGGGATAATCCTGAAAGAACAGAGATACCTGAAGGCACATTATCCCGAGTATCGCTGAGAGGGGTATAAACACTGTTAATGAATTTAATATTCCTCGGACATTCACTGATAGAGTATTTTGACTGGCAGGAAAGATTCCCCGGGCATAACGCCGTAAACCTCGGGGTCGCGGGGGAAACCGTGGAGGGGCTTCTT
This sequence comes from Nitrospirota bacterium, assembly GCA_015491705.1. Classification (GTDB taxonomy): domain Bacteria; phylum Nitrospirota; class Thermodesulfovibrionia; order UBA6902; family UBA6902; genus JAADFS01. Next base: position 2,909 of record WFVK01000158.1, read on the forward strand.
GCACGGGTTCTGAAGATAAAAGATGTCTGTCCCGAAGCGGACATGATCTTTATCATGACAGGGATAAACAATGTTGCAATGGGGGATACGGGTTTTTTCGGAACCTACAGTGTGATTCTCGAAAAACTCTCCTCATACTATCCTGATGCAAAGATATTTGTGCACTCCATCCTGCCCGTAAGAGTGGATTTCATGACCAATGAACCCATCCGGTCGGCAAATGTCCGCCTCAGGGAACTGTCGGAAGCCGCGGGTGTGGAATATATAAATATATACAGCAGGTTCGTCGATGCAGCCGGCAGGCCGGCAAGAGAGTATCTGATGGATGACGGCGTGCATCTGACGGCCCGCGGATATGCCGTATGGTCAGGTGTGATAGAGGAGATAATAAACCTTCATCTCAACGCCGGATAAACCTTACACTTGAATAAAGGTTTATGCTGTGGCGGGGGCTATCGTCGTTTCTTTTTCAGAATCATGTCCGCCATGATCTTTTTATCCTGGCAGAACAGCTTTCTCACCCTCTCACGGAATTCTTCTTCTGTAACGCGGCTCTGATGAGTGCCGACTATCACTTTGATATCAGGAAAGGCCTCTGCAAGCGCCTTCCTGTATTTCCCTGTAAAAGGGCAAAGGGCCTTTATACAGTACGCAAAGTGTATGGCATCGACCCCGAATTCGGTGATTCCCCTTATCCGCTGAAGCAACTTTTCGGCTCCGGTCAGTGTCGGACACCCCGGACAGTTAATGATGCCTACCAGATCAAGAGGCTCCCCCGCGGGATACCTTGCAAATGCGCCCCCGCGTTTGCGCAAATCAGCAAGACAACTCGCAGAGGAGCATCCGAGGTCCTGCGTTGCATTGGAACAGGTTAATATACCGATTCTTGCCATCATGCACTCCTTTCTTACGCCTATCTTACAGTGGTATAAAATTACTGCTTGCAGGGCGGGAGAACCCGCCGTAAAAGCCTTATCCGCGATACCTTAAGAAAATACTCCGCACGGCATGTTAAAGTACCCCCTTCGCCTTATAACCCTTATAACCCTTGAACCCTTAAACCCCTGAACCCTTAAACAGGGTTTTACGGCAGGCCCTGCCGCCTGTTTTATGCAACATTGAGTTTAGTATATAAGAGGGCATTATTTTAATAACAGTTCAGCAGTTCATTATCCGCGCCGTGCTTGAGCGTGCGGCAAAAATCCTTTAAAATGAGCAGGGGTCAACGTGGGCTGAACTATTATGTCTTTTATCCCTGAATTTTCGTAAAGAGTGTGATAAG
>WFVK01000159.1 GCA_015491705.1 Nitrospirota bacterium
GCACTAGGCTATGTGGAGAGGTTCCCTGATCCAGAGGACGGACGGGTCGTGCTCATAAGGTTGACAGAGAAGGGCTGGAGGCTGAAGCCAGACTTCGACGATATCTCGAAGACACTGCTCGACAGGGTCTACAGGGGCTTCTCAGAAGAAGAGAAGGAGGTGATGGTAAGGAGCCTGGAAAGGATGTTGAAAAACCTTTAAATTCTCTGGCCTTAAAGTTTGATATCAAACTATCCCGTCCAGGATCCATGCTTTCAGGCGGAAAGGAGTTCTCATGGAAAGGAAAGGGACCATCACGGTGATCGAAAAGGGGAAGGCAACCATCCACAGTTACACTGCTTCCGAAGAGGGAGGCCTGGTCACAACACAGATCATCGAGACGGAGAAGGGACTCGTTGTGATCGATGCCCAGTTTCTCAGGCCCCATGCAAGGGAGGTGAGGGATTACATCCTCAGGCTGGGGAAACCGGTTGAGAGGGTCATAGTGAGCCATTCCCACCCTGACCACTGGTTCGGGCTGGAGTACCTGTCGGACCATCCCGTATACGCCCTGGCAGAGACAGGGCAGGAGATCATGGATCTCGGAGAGGCCATGATAAGGGATAAAAGGGCACTCCTCGGGGAACTGGTCACAGATTCCAGGATTATCCCGGATCATACCATCGAAGAGGGCCAGGAGGTGATCTGCGGTCTGCGGTACGATTTCAAGAGGATAAGGGAGGCCGAAGCAGGGGTGCAGCTCCTCATCCACCTCCCGGAGGTGGATACACTCATAGCACAGGACCTGCTCTACAACGGTGTCCATCTCTTCATCGGCCACGGGGCCTTCGAGGGATGGATTGAGGCCGTGAAAGGACTGGAAGAAAGAGGCTGCGGCACGATACTCGTCGGCCATGGAAGGCCTGCCGGTCCCGCGATCTACAAGGAGGTCACAGGCTACATCGAAGAGGCAGGGAGATGCTATCGGTCCTCAAGGAATGGCGAGGAACTGAAGGAAAGGCTCATGGAAAGGTACCCGGATCACCTGGCCCCTTTCCTGCTCGACATCTCGAACGGCTTCCTCTACCCCGGGGAAGGATAGGTTACCCACCCAGGGCCTTATGGAGACTTGAGGCGCTGGACTTCCCGCAAGCTCGGCTGCCATGGTCTGCCTTAAGGGATCTATCGGTGCCGGAGGCAGGCGTGTTTGAATCGGTCGATAGCGCTTTACCCATTGAGGGTAGACATGTTCTTTCGACCCGAAGCCGGAAAGGGTGAAACCACCGGGTCCCGGTCAGGACCCGTCTCCCTCCAACAACGCCTCCATGTCATCATCGTAGAAAAAGGCGCCGGGGAAGTCCCTTGCCGCACGTTTCTGCTTGCCGCTCCACAGCTCAATATCGATACGGAAAACAGCGGTTTGTTCAAGTTCGGATGGTGTGATCGGTCTGTAATGCCTCCCGGGACGCAGGTGGGGAAAGTACTTTTCCAGCAAGCGCTGTAAAGCCTGCTCAGCTTCAGTCGGATCCTGGATCAGGCGGGCCTGTCCAAAGACGGTCACACCGGCATACTCGGTGCTGAATTCAAGAGCCCTTTTGGCCGGAAGCAGGCGGCCCATCTTGCTGATACTCAAACACACCCTTGGGTTCATCCTCACATTGGCGGCAAAGCGCCCCCCTTTGGCTCCATGTATGTAAATCGCGTGGGCCGTCTCATCGTAAACGAAGGTGCGTGAGACGATAAAAGGCTGCCCTTCGAAACAGGTGGCAATGGACGCATACGCGGCCCGGTGCAAGAAGGCTTTTATCCAGGCTTCGTCTTCCACCGCCCGATCGGTGCGGTGGATACGATTGGGCGGAACCCCACCACAGTCTTTAGACATAACAGCCTTTTCTATTGAGGCAACGTCATGCCGCTCAGCCATTGAAGGCCGGTCGGCTGCAGCAGCTTGTTATGCTTCGTGTAATACAACCCCGCGTTGCCCACTATCTGACTGTCAAGTTTTATTATCACTGCCTCAAAGCAGCCTAACGGACCAAGCTCCCGCCGTTATGGAGCTCCAGTGGAATAGCAGTCAGGTGAAGCGGCTTGTTATACAAATTTTCCAACTCTAAACTTTCTCGCATCCTTCATGAACCATTCCAGCATCGCCCAGTTGTCCAATTTAGTTGTTTCATTGCCCATGCTTCGCCTAATTTCTAGAAGAAAATTACCTAATAGAGACATCATCTCTTTCAATTGCTCGTTTGTTGGCGACTCTGACTCATCTGCCCTTTTATAGAAATATTGCATTAAATCGTTATATGACTCTACTACTTCATCATTAGCAATCAATGATAATTTAAAAGCCAACTTTCTATATCCAAGTGACAGCATTTTGTCTATAGCAATTTGGTTTTTATCCTTTCCCTTATTTCTTTTATCACTATTCCATGCTTCATCTGTCATCAGCAACAATATAAATGGCTCTAAAATAGCATTGTATATTTCAATTCTATTTTCTCTAAGCTTTTCTTCAAGTTTTATCCTTCTTTCGAAGCTTTGCCGGTACATCCACCCTACAGCAGTTAATAGCAAAACAAGTATAGGAGTGGCTATTGAACCAATCGCTGATACATAGTCTATCCAATGCTTTTCTTCCATTTTTGTATAATGCGTGGCTCACCTTCCCGCCGTGCCCGGCAATCAGGGATAACCTCACCAGAACCACAGTGGGCAATTTTCGCGCCGCTTACCTACCGCCGAAGGCTGCAGCCGAGGTTAGCCCGCTTAGTCAATTCGAGAAACTTCCACCACCAGCGAACGAAATTCTCCGTAACGAGCAGAACTTGGACGAGAATAGTCTGTCCAGCAAAGACGATATTTTCCCTGTAGTTCAATTGCTCGCTCACGATTCTTCTTCGTACCATCAGATGCTTTATCACTCCAAGCCAAAACCCCTTCGATTACTCTCCCATCGTAAAGCCTAAAATCGGCATCAACTGTCTTAAAATCTGTTGATTTGACCCAATAAGCACTGTCATTTGTTAGCAGAATAGCGTATCCTTTAAAGTTCTGGTGCTGTGCGCCCACTCGCTCCAATCTCTGAACATCTTTCAAGAAATCGTATCGCCCAATATCCTGCGCACTTTGATTTTTCAAGTGGTATTGCTCATTTCCAATTTGGATAGACAAGCCACGGGTTTTGTATTTCAGTTCAACAGCCAGAACCGCATCTTGATAGGCAACCCAAACGTCAATATGAAGGAACTGTTTTCCAACCTGAACAGGCAATTCCAGCCGAACAGATGCCTCGGGCAACTGCTGGTGAATTTCCCAAGCAAAAGCGTGCTGAAAATCCGCTTCTGAATGAAAAATAGGCCTTTGTTCTGCAAGTGCAGATAGGATCTTGTTAATCTCCATCACAGATACCACTTTACTGCTTACTGTACAAGTAGCGTGCTAACCACCAAACTCAACCGCCGCTATGCAGCACAGCGGAATAGCGGTCAGGTGGAGTGCTTTTGTTAGCCTTTGCTATCTGTTTTCCATCCACAAGTAGATATCCAAGTGAACACGTGCAATCCTGCATTGTGTGGCGTAGTTGGCTGCAACATTCTGGAATTCTTGGTTGACTCTTGCAGTCAAGCGTTTAAGCCCTGGCCATGGCGGGAGTTTTCCGCGTCCAGCGAACTTCTTTAACCCCTTGGCTACAGTACTATCAAGAGGTACCTCAAGCCAAGGCTCAATTCTGCTAATCTTATACCTTTTATTCAGGTACTGATTGTAGAGCACGTCCCGCATAAACAAATTAAGAGCTTTTCTTGCAGCTCCCCATAGCCTATCGCTGATTGGTAATTTGTCAAGCAGGGCATTCGTGTGTTCGTCCAGCCAGTTTGCGTATTCTTCGGCACTTTTCATTTTACAAATGGAAGACAAGTCTATGCTACCCATATATTTCTGTGCGGCCTTGAGTACGCCCTTGCCTTGTCCGCACAACGCTGAAGGTCCGACCGCCGTCACACCAATTCTCCGTTGTATAGTTGCAATGAAGTCATCAGGTTTCATTTTTGTTTGGCTAACGCTAATTTCTGCGGCGGCTTCAGCCGTCCGCAGGAAAGGGTTGTTATGAAATTCTGTATTCTTCTATTGCATCTTCAAACTGTCTTTTGCCATGTATTACAGCGATTATTAATATTTGTCTCTCTTTCGCCTGATAGACAAGACGGTAACTATAGACTATCAATTCTTCTTATATCTTCCCTTCCTAATTCCTGGACAACTCTTCCAATTTTCGGAAATTCTTTCAATTTCTCTGTTGATTGAAAAATCTTATTCACTACAGACTTTGCATAAAACTTTGAATCTCTTTCTATATACTCCGCAATAGACTCAATATCTTCTATTGCCTCTGGAGACCATACTATTCTGTAATCCATTTACTTAATCTCTTTTTGGCCTGTTCATGGGAAATAGTGCCTTCTCTCTCAGCGCGCTCTATTCCTTTTTGGATTTTTTCTAAGACATAAAGATGGTATTGTATATCTTCTATAGTGCAATCGTCTGGAAGTCTTTCCAGTAAAATTCTAACTTCTTCTTTTACCGTATTCATTGCTAACCTCGCGTTATTGTTTTTATATGTTATCATAACGGCC
>WFVK01000160.1 GCA_015491705.1 Nitrospirota bacterium
AGATTATTCATTTAATTCCTCTATATTGATTGTTTCATTTGTATAAATGCATATCTTCGACGTTATTTCCATGGCTTCCTCGACTATCCTTCTCGGTTCCAGCCCCGTGTGTTTTATCAGGGCCTTTGCCGCCGCCTGGGCATAAGGGCCTCCGGAACCGATAGCCGCTATACCGTCCTCAGGCTCGATAACATCACCATTGCCGGATATGATAAATGAATGTTTTTTGTCTGCAACTATAAGCAGCGCCTCAAGGCGCCTGAGGATTCTGTCGGTCCGCCATTCCTTTGCAAGCTCAACGGCCGCCCTCGTTATATTGCCCCGGTAGGTTTCTATCTTGTCCTCGAATTTTTCAAAGAGCGTGAAGGCATCCGCCGTCGCGCCGGCGAAGCCCGCGATAATCTTGTTGTTGTACATGGTCCTGATCTTTTTTGCATTATGTTTCAGGATCGTCTGTCCGAGGGTTACCTGCCCGTCACCGGCCATGGCGACTTTTCCGTTTTTCCGCACGCACAGTATCGTGGTTCCTGTAAATTCATCAGGTCGTGCCGACATTGTTTCTTTCTCCATTGCAAATATATTGGGCACAGGGCAAATGCCGCTGCGCTGTATGTGCATATTGCCATATGCCCCTACTTCTTCCCCCCCTTTGCCATGGGATGGGCTCTGTCATAAACTTCCGCAAGATGAACAGTGTCTACATGCGTATATTTCTGAGTCGTTGAAAGAGAAGAATGTCCAAGAAGCTCCTGGATCGATCTCAGATCAGCGCCTCCGTGAAGCAGATGCGTGGCAAAGGTATGCCTTAGAGTGTGAGGACTGAGATCTCCTTTAAGGTTGACCATCCTGCTGTACTGTAATAATATACGTCTTACGCTTCGCTCTGTCAACCTGCCTCCCCGGTTGTTAAGAAACAGGGCGGATGATTTTTTTTTCAGGGAAATCCTTTCCGGAAGATAGTTCTGTATGGCGGCCATTGCCTTTGAACCGACGGGAATTATGCGTTCTTTCCTGCCCTTGCCTTTAACCCTGATAAGTGACTCCTTGATGTCCAGGTCGCTTATATCCAGTGAAGTCAGTTCAGATACCCTGAGCCCGGATGAGTAGAGAAGCTCGAGAATGGCCCTGTCCCTCGTCTCCCTGAACGAATCCCCGGCAGGCTTATCCAGCAGGCAGAATATCTCGTCTACGGAAAGGAACCGCGGCAGGCTTTTGGGTACCTTCGGACTCGATACAAGTTTGGCCGGATTTTTTCTTACATAACCCTCCATGCAGAGATACCTGAAAAAAGATCTGACCGCGGCAAGCTTCCTTGATATGGAAGATTTCCGGAGCTTTTTGTGGTGCAGGAAAGCAAGAAAGCCCCGTATATCAAGATTGTCGATATCCCCGGGTTTTTTGTCAGTGAATGAAATGAATTCTCCTATGTCCAGGGTATATGCCCTGAGAGTATGTTGGGACGCTCCCTGTTCAGCCTTCAGAAACTCGATAAATCCGTTCAGGTGTTTTTTCAATTTTATTATATAGTTCATGTTGCGGAAAGTCATTATCTGATCAACCCGCTGTCATTTCGAACGAAGTGAGAAATCTTGACCCGTCGCAATATTAAAGATTTCTCCCGCTGGTCGAAATGACGCAAGCTCAGGATTAGTTTTAAAAATCAGCTTCCGCAACAGATATTAACTAATGTCCTCCGGTAATGTTATTGTAATTTTTATCCGCTTATCTTTCAAGCCGTCAAAAGATGCAGAGGATGCCCGGTTGTTGATTTTGCCGGTCAACTGTGGAAGAATATACATCACGTTATTTTTCTGATATGCCCTGCATGCCGGGACGGGAGATGATTTAATGGCGGGATCTTACAGCGCGGATCTGGGTGAAACCCTTTCATTGTGGAGTACGCTGCCTTTCATAGGCATGCTGCTTTCCATAGCGCTGCTGCCCTTGTTCGCCCCGAAATTCTGGCATAACCATTTCGGCAAGGTATCCGTCTTCTGGGCGCTGGTCGTATCCATACCCCTGTTGTCCGTATACAA
>WFVK01000161.1 GCA_015491705.1 Nitrospirota bacterium
GATCTATGCACACTTCATACAATAAGGAGGATGATGAAAAATGAAAATCAGTAAACAATTTTACCGAACAATGATGACAAGTTGTTTTGCGCTGTTATTTATATGGACAGGGGTAGCCAACGCAACGCTAATAAATCGGGGGGCAGGACTAATATACGATACTGATTTGGATATTACCTGGTTGCAGGATGCAAACTATGCTAAGTCGTCAGGCTATGATGCTGACGGCAAGATGAATTTTCAGAATGCAAAAGCATGGGCAGAGCAACTTGTATTCGGTGGTTACGATGACTGGCGTCTCCCCAAAGGGTTTCCGTTGGGCGAATCCTATATCAATTCTTTTAAATATGACGGAAGCACTGATTGGGGTTTTAATGTTACGCCGGAAACAGAAAAACGTAGTGAATTGGCATATCTTTTCTACAAGGAGTTAGGCAATCTATCCAAATACGACACAAACGGTAAAGCAAGGGAATCCGGCAGTTACGGGCTTATCAATACGGGACCGTTTATTAATTTATTAAGTAACACAGAGGATTATTGGACCGGTACGGTGGTGAAAAAGGGTGACGGAAGAGCACTACGCTTCAGTTTTAGTGACGTCGGACGGGGCGGGGCGAGTGGTCTAAAAGGACGTGACTATCAATCTTATGAATTTAATGTTTGGGCTGTCCGTGATGGCGATGTCACACCAATCCCTGAACCGTCAGCCATCTATTTGCTTGGGGTTGGTGTGTGCTCTATCTTTTTCACACGTCGAAGGTTGCTAATGTTCAATAAAAAGAGCTAATGGGGTAAGCAGGGGGGGACTTCTCCCTCAGCCGCTCCAAGACCCGGACGTGAACCTCTCAGTTCATCCGGCTTCTGTCACTCAGCCCCAATGAAAATCAGCAGCACGAGTCCGTGGGGTTACCCATTAAAAGCCGATTGGGGAAAAGATTTTTCTTTAAGGGGTTAAAGGAAAGATCAAAGGGAGGTCAGGAGGGATTTTATAATTAATGTTGTCACTATTATGAGACTGTTAATATGCGTGCTGAATATTTCCTCAAGGAATCGCAGATAAAGCTTTTCCGCCGGGCTCTCCGGCATGCGGACGATGGTGTTATGCAACTGTAAGGTTATCAAGGAGTGTCGGATTAAGTCTAATCTATCTCAATTTTTTAAGCTTGCGGATTTCAAAACCTTAATGCCGGTTGAACGCCCGGTATACAAGGCTGGCAGCGGTCTCCTTTATATACCGCAGCCTCGTTGTAAACCGGCAGCCCTGCCTGTACCTCGTCCTGACTTCATCAAGGGATGCCCCTGAGAGATTTACCTCGGGGTCGCCCCAGAGTTCAAAGGCCATGCTGTAGGTGTCGATGCTGTTCAGGTTTATCCCCATTATTTCCGCTGCGATCATGTCAACGGCCAGTATGTCCTCTCCTGCTATAACAGCGCCCGTGTATTTCGGGAAGCTCTGAACCTCGTCGAATTCATTGCCCCATACACCGTCCACTATGCAGAAATTGCTCTTCACCACCTGGTTCATGTCCAGGATAGCCTTGCGTATGAACGGGTGGTACATGAGCTTCTGCCTGCGCGTGGGTATGAAGCCGAATATGTTTTTCAGGCACAGTGTGACACCGGCCAGCGAATGCGCCTTCATCTTTGCAATATTGATTATGTAATCGTGGCCGAATACACCGGCGCTGAACGGCATCTCCCTGGTGTGGTACGGTTTCGGTATGGGTTTCCACACCACTTCCGCCTGCCGGATGTCCTCAAGCCTTACATTGGGGAATTCCTCTGCCAGGTCCCTGTATCCAAGCACGTCAAACGCCTTCAGGGTGTCGCTGCACGACTCCCCTATCGTTATGCGCGGGCAGTCATGAAGCCGTTCCAGTACCGCCCTTACAATGCCCGTGTCCGTGGTCAGGCCGTCACTCGAGGGCCTGCCCCCGGTAAGGTTCGGCTTGATATATACACGCCTGCCCCTGACACTGAACCCGAGTGCATCAAGGGCCTCGCATGTGCCCTTGTACGCATCGTCTGTCCTGGCAAGATATACGTCTGAAATACCCATTATCCGGCTCCATGTCCTGAGTTTGTATTTTTTTATGATTGTAACATATAATCGCAATGAATATTTCAACCGCAAGGCCGTGTCAAATTGACCTAATTTTCTTTATCCTGTAAAATTACATCTTACGGAGGATATAGCTCAGTTGGTTAGAGCGCTTGGTTGTGGCCCAAGAGGTCGCGGGTTCAAATCCCGCTATCCTCCCCATAACTTACCGGAAAACCGGCGGTTCAACCTGGGCGATATCATGTCATACACTGAAGAATTGAAATCAGCAAAAGGGGTGAAAGACTGGTACGGCAGACAGGCCATTCTCAGGAACCACGTAAGGGACACGCTGAGGGCCCTGTTTGAACGCTACGGGTATAATCCGGTGGAAACCCCTGTAATTGAACGCGAGGAACTGCTGAGCCTGAAAGGCGGCGGCGCGATACAGAAGGAGGTCTTCCGCCTGACGGACCAGGGTAAAAGGAGGCTGGCGCTGCGCTTTGACCAGACCCTCCCGCTGGCAAGGTTTTATGCAACCCATCCTGAATTAAAAAGCCCCTACAAACGTTATGCCATCGGTGATGTCTTCAGGGACGGCCCGACTCAGCCGGAACAGGGGCGGTACAGGATTTTCAGCCAGTGTGATGTGGATATCATCGGCGTGGAAAACATGGCGGCGGAGGCCGAGCTGCTCACCCTGGCGTACGATGCCTTCAGGGAACTGGGGCTCGGGGATGTCACGGTGAAGATAAATAACAGGAAGGCCCTTGAGGGTATCATGGATGTGGCGGGGGTCCCCGATTCCGTAAAGGTGGAGGCCATCCTCGTCCTTGACAAGTTGGAAAAGATCGGTATAGATGAAGTCAAGAAAGAGCTGTCCCGCCTGGGCGGCGGCATCTTGCCGGGCGCTGCGGTGGATGCCCTGATAGGGCATACCGCCATCCAGGGAACCAACCGTGAGAAAATGGATTATCTGGACCGCATCATGACCTCGGATGCGGGCAGGCGGGGACTGGAGGAGATACGCGGGCTCCTGTCCTACTGCAAGGAGATGGACTTTGATTTTGTTGAATTCGACCCGTCGCTTGCCCGCGGCCTGGATTATTATTCCGGCACCACCATCGAGGTCTTTATGAAGAAAAAGGATATCATTGGCTCCGCTATTGTCGCGGGCGGACGTTTCGATAACATGATCGGTGACTTCAGGGGCGCCGGGACCACCGTGCCGGCGGTGGGTCTTTCGTTCGGCCTGGAGAGGACCTGCATGGCCGTGGAGTCGGTTATGTCAGGCGTGAAAGAGACGGTCACCGAACTGTTTATCATACCCCTGAACACCCTGTCCGTGAGTCTGAAGATCGCACACGTCATCAGGCGGCAAAATATAAATGTCGATATCGACCTGACGGGCAGGAGCCTGAAATCGGCGATGCGTTATGCCGATTCGCTCGATATACCTTTTGTGGGAATTATCGGCGAGAACGAGGTCAGGAAAGAGGTCGTCACCATAAAGAGGCTGAGCGACGGACTTCAGAACGAGATTGCGGTGACCGGGGTTAAATCATACCTGGACATCAACAGGGATTCGGGAAGGAGCATGGGCAGGCTCGTGCTGCATAAACCTTGATGTGGCATAAAGGGGGCGGGATATGGTTTTATGCAATTCCAGGGTTATAAGCTTAAGGGAGATATGAAAGATAACAGGAACGGAAGAGTCTCGGCAGGGAATGACCTCCTGCCTGAGGATATCATGAAATTCAGGACCGTGGAGGCGGCATTTCTGCAGAGGTGCCGCCAGTTCGGATACAGGGAGATAAAGACATCCACAATCGAGCCCCTGCATATCTTTACGGCGGCAGGCGCCCTGTCCCACGATCTGCTGAAAAAGGTCTGCTCATTCCTGGACTGGGGGGGCTGGAGCCGCGAGAGGGTCGCCCTGCGGGCGGACAGCACTGTCTCGGCGGCAAGGTACTACCTGGACCACTTGACCGAAGCCGGTCATGCAAAGGTATGTTACATAGAGAACCAGTTCCGCCGCGGTGATACCGGTGGGGAGGTTTCCGAAAGATGGCAGCTCGGCATAGAAAACATCGGTGATGATTCACCTGTTTCGGATGTTGAGGTCATATTCATCGCCCTTGACACGCTCAGGGCATCAGGGTTCGACAGGACATGCCTGCACCTCTCATTCCCTTCCATTATTATTGAATACGTGAACCTCACGTTCGCTGAACAGGAAGAGAGGAATAAAGTCCTCGACCTGATCAGGGACGGCAGGCATGAAGACATAAAGTCGCTCGGCGGCAACGGCGGGGATACTGATATCCTGTTCAGGCTCCTCTGCTTCAGGGGGGAAAACGTCTCGTACCTGAACAACCTGAGAAGTGATTTCCACGGCCGCGAAAAAATCCTGAAGCACCTGGACCGCTTCCGGGAGATATGCGTATTGCTGGAGCGGCTGAACTGTCCCTATGAGATCAACTTTTCGCTGTCAAGGAATTTTGACTATTACACGGGCATCCAGTTCGAGGTCATGTCCTCGTGCCGTGAGGCTTCCGGCGGCGATATTCTCTGCGCCGGAGGGCGCTATGACAACCTGATCGGCAGCCTTGCGGCCCCCGGTGCAAAGGCCGTGCCGTCCGTCGGGTTCGCGCTGAACCTGAAGAATGCGATCGCTCTCATGCAGGAGCCCGGCGATACCATGCAGAATATAGGCATTATGCTCAGGAACATAACATATGAAAATATAAAGACCGGCCAGAACCTGTGCATCCGGCTGAACCGCCTCGGGTTTGTATCACGCCTCTCTTTTTCGGAGATAGCAGAGGAGGAATACGGGGACTACGGACTCATCATCGAGGTGGACCGCGAGAGGTTCAGGGACGGCTACAGCATCATCCACAGCCGGAAGATCGGCAAACCGCTTCTGAAGAATATTTTCGGTGAATCCTCTCATGACGCATGAAATAGCGCTGTGCCTGCCAAAGGGAGAAAACCTCAGGCGTGTCGCATCGGTATTAAAACAGGTGAATTTCCCGGTTGAGGGTTACAATGCATCAAACCGCTCCTACCGTCCGGACATCGGTTCCATAAAAAACGCCAGGGCCAAGATATTTGCTGAAAAGGATGTGGCCATACAGGTGGCGGTGGGGAATTACTCCATAGGTATCTGCGGACTGGACTGGATAGAGGAGTACAGGGCGAAATACCCTGCATCCGATGTGCAGATACTGAAAAGGCTGGGCAGGAGCCTGCGAAAGGTTCACGCCTGCTGTCACAGGAGTTTTAAAGGCAGGTCCGTCCATGATTTCGCCCGCTTGCCGGGCTCGGTCCGGATCGTCAGCGAATATCCCAATCTTGCCGAGGACTTTGCGATCAGGAACGGGCTTAAGAGATTCAGGGTCTTTCCTGCATGGGGCAGCACCGAGGTCTATCCGCCTGAACATGCGGAGATCGTCATCCTGTCCGTCAGGGATGAAGAATCTCTGAGGTCGCATGACCTGAGGTCGCTCGGGTTGATCATGGAGTCGGAACTCTGCATCATTGTCAATCAGAGGGCGTATGAGACAAGAGACCTCTCGCCTGTGCTGGATTATCTATGCAGAATAGAGAGGAGGCGTTAATGCTGAATTTCGCCATACCGGACGGACACCAGATGAAGCATGTGCTGAATTTCCTCGGCAGGGCGGGTATTTGTTTCGAGGGATATGACCCGCAATCGCTGAACAGGCGGCCCGGGCTGAGGATCACATCCGTGGAGGCCGGAAAGATATTAAAGAACCCGGAGGCGATCAGGGCAAAGGTGATCAGGCCGCAGGACATGCCCATGCACGTGGCGGCTGACAATTTCGATATCGCCGTCACCGGCACGGACTGGCTGAGGGAGCACATGATCCGCTTTCCCGGAAGCCCCGTTGAAAACCTGCTCAACATGGGGTTCGGCAGGGTGAGGATCGTGGCGGCGGTACACGAGTCCCTGCCCGTATCCGGCGTGGATGAACTGACGGATTACCTTAATGCCTCTGAACCCGGCCGGAATTTCAGGATAGCCTCGGAATACACCTATATCGCCGATGACTATGCAAGGGAGCACAATCTCTACAGGTACAGTATCATCATGACCTACGGCGCCACCGAATCCCTCATACCGGAGGATGCGGAGATGATTATAGAGAATACCGAGACCGGGACCACTCTGCAGAAAAACCGCCTGAGGATCATTGACACACTGTTTGAGTCCCAGGGCTGTCTCATCGCCAACACGGCCAGCATTGCGTCCAAAGACAAGGGAAAGATCATCAGGTCGGTGAAGAGCCTCTTTGAGGCCCATGTGCGGTAGTGCACCGGCGGGCGATGGTTTCATGCAACATTCAATGTTTACATGATGGCGTTGAACCGGCAGGCCTCGTAACATGCGCCGCACTTTATGCACTTGTCCCTGTCGATCACCGCGGCCTGCTTTTTCTCCCATGCAATAGCACCGGAAGGACACACCTTGCTGCATTTCCCGCACATCGTGCAGATATCCGCATTCACCACGTACCGGCGTAATGCCCTGCATACGCCGGCAGGACATATTCGGTCCCTTATGTGTGCCTCGTATTCATCCCTGAAGAAATTTATGCTCGAAAGGACGGGGTTCGGCGCAGTCTGCCCCAGGCCGCACAGGGACGACAGCTTTATGTCCGTTGCAAGTTCGGTGAGGAGTTCTATGTCTCCTTCCCTTCCCCCGCCGGATGTTATTCTTACCAGTATCTCGAGCATTCTGCGCGTCCCGATCCGGCAGGGCGTGCATTTGCCGCAGGATTCCCGCCTCGTGAAGTCCAGGAAGAACCTGGCCATTTCCACCATGCATGTGGTGTCATCCATGACAACCATGCCCCCGGAGCCCATCATTGAGCCTATCCCGGTCAATGACTCATAATCCACCGGGATATCAATGTGAGAGGCGGGGATGCATCCGCCGGAGGGGCCGCCTGTCTGAACCGCCTTGAACGTGCGGTCACTGCTCTCCATGCCTCCGCCGATACCGTAGATAATCTCCCTGAGCGTTATGCCTATGGGGACCTCGATCAGGCCTGTATTTTTTATCCTGCCGGTGAGTGAAAAGAGCTTTGTACCCCTGCTTTTTTCAGAACCCGTGGATGCATACCACGGGGCTCCCCGTGCAATTATTCCGCCTATGTTCGCCAGGGTCTCGACATTGTTGATGACAGTGGGCCTGCCCCACAGTCCCCTGCTTACGGGAAACGGGGGTTTTGCCCTCGGCATCCCGCGCCTGCCTTCAATGGATGCCATCAGGGCTGTCTCTTCTCCGCAGACGAACGCACCCGCTCCCTTTTTAATGAATATATTGAAGCCGAAGCCGCTTTTAAGAATATTTCTTCCGAGAAATCCCTTTTTGCGGGCCTGTCTTATGGCTGATTCAAGGCGTATTATGGAAAGGGGGTATTCACTGCGGACATAAATATAGCCCTCATGCGCCCCTATTGCATAGGCGCCTATGATCATGCCCTCGATAATGGAATGGGGATTGCCGAGAATAACGGCGCGGTCCATGAATGCCCCCGGGTCGCCTTCATCCGCATTACATATGATATACCGCGTTGTATCGCCGGCCCTGCTGCATGCCTCCCACTTGAGCCCTGTCGGGAAGCCCGCCCCGCCTCTTCCGCGGAGACCCGAGGCCTTGACCTCCGCGATCACCCTTGCAGGCGTCCACGACAGGGCCTTCCTCAGGCCCTCGTACCCGCCTGTCCTGATATAAGCCCCGATATCCTCGGGATCAATCCTTCCGCACTGCCGGAGGAGTATCTTGATCTGCCTGTCGTGAAACTCCCGGTAATCAGGTCCTGCGAGCCATTCCCGGACGGGCTTGTTGCTGATAATGTGTTCCCGGACAATCCGGCCGACCATGCCGGGCTTTACAAACTCGTATGTGTATGCCTCGTTGTTGCGCATTACATCCACGAGCACGTCTTTTGCGCACAACCCGTGGCATCCCGTGCCGGTGATGCATTTTTTTCTGACAGGCGCTTTAATGCCGTATTTCCCGAGCTCGCGGTGAAAGGCTTTGATAACTTCCCCGCCGCCTTCAGCCACAGCCGCCGGCCCCATGCAGACCGCGACGCTCAGGTCTCCGATGTCAGGCCCTTCAGCCCCCTGGGACATCTTCTGTTTCATTCTATTCTCTGTTTCTCTCTATTCAAATTCCGGGAATATCTTCACCTCGAGTTTGGTGCCGTTGCCGAGACTTTGCTGGGCCGTTAATATGCCGCCTTCCACGTATGCAATGTCAAAATCCCCGAAACCTTCCCTTACAAGGCTCTTGGCGTCGGCAGGACATCCTCCCTCACAGCCTGCAACTCCCCTGACCATCCTCGGGATGAGCTTCTCTATCTGCAGCGGTGTCAGATCAACCCCGAATTTTTTGCCGAAATCAAGTATACGCCCTGTTACCTGCGTGACGTCAAAGCGGTGCGGATTTTCAATGTTAATGTTCAGTGATTCCTTGTTAATGCTGACATCAAGATCCATTTAGCATCCTCCATAGAACAGAAAAATTCCGACAATCAACTGTTGTCTCCGATGTCCCCTGATGTATCCCTTTTTTTCAGCAGGTATTTCTGCAATTCCCTCAACGCCGCGCCCCTGTGGCTCAGGGCGTTTTTTTCGCTCTCGGTCATCTCGGCAAAGCTCCTGTCATGGCCTTTCGGGTAAAATACCGGGTCATAACCGAATCCGTTTTCACCCCTGGGCTCGGTGCCGATTACACCTTCCACATATCCAAAAAATGTTCTGACTTCATCTCCCGACGCCATTGCAATACAGCATACAAACCGCGCCCCTCTCTCACCCGGCGGAACATCCCTCATCTCCTGAAGTAGCTTTTCAAGGTTTGCCCTGTCGTCCGCGGAGGGCCCGGCATAACGCGCGGAAAAGACCCCGGGTGCGCCGTTGAGCGCATCCACCTCAAGTCCCGAGTCATCGGCGAGGGCGGTCATGCCCGTACTCTTTGAAATGTACACGGCCTTTTTAACGGCATTCGCCTCAAACGTCTCACCGTCTTCCTCAACATCCCCGCACCCCGGAAAATCATCGAGCGTGTATATTTTGAAATCCGTGCCTGTTGTCTCACAAATCTTTTTTATCTCCTCGATCTTTTTCCTGTTTTTTGTAGCAAGAACAATCTCCATATCTCATTCCCCCGAGCCTTCAAGCCTCAACCGGCAAGCCAGCTTAACGGCCGCTGTCATACTCGAAGGGTTTGCCTTATTCTTCCATGCAATGTCAAATGCAGTACCGTGGTCAGGCGAGGTCCTGATTATGGGCAGACCCACCGTAAGATTCACACCTGAATCAAAATAGAGCATTTTAAACGGAATCAGGCCCTGGTCGTGGTACATGCATACAATTATATCAAAATCCCCTTTATACGCCCTGTAAAAAATGACATCCGGCGGATACGGGCCCGAAACTTCCATGCCGTACTCCCTTGCCTTTTCAACCGCAGGCGTGATCGAGCGTTCTTCCTCCCTGCCCATGATCCCCGATTCCCCGGCGTGGGGATTAAGACCCGAAACAGCGATCCGGGGATTTTCAGCGCCGAGCATCCGGGCCCCGGTGCGGGCAAGCATGATGGTCCTGTAAACGAGTCTCCGGTTTATCATCTTCGGCACATCCTTGAGCGGCACATGTATTGTGCAGAGAATGACCTTCAGCCTCTCGCTTACAAACATCATCGCAACGTTCTGCGTATTTGTAATCTCCGCCAGCAGCTCGGTGTGCCCCGGCCACTTGTATCCCGCCATGCGCAGGGACTCCTTTGACACCGGAGCCGTTACAATCGCATGCACCTGTTTTTTCAGTGCAAGGGCGGCGGCCTTTTTTATGTACCTGACCGCGGCCCTGCCCGAGGCTGCGGAGGGAACGCCCCTGCGGGAAGACAAACGTGTTCTGATATCAAGCACATCGACAACACCTGCCCCGGCCGGCGGCTCCTCCGGCCCGCCGACAGTCCTTACCCGGAGATCGAGACCCGCAAGCCTGACAGCCTCCTCCATGACCCCGGCACTGCCGACAACCACGGGCCTGCAGCGGGCCCTTGTTTCGGCGCAGGCAAGGGCCCTCGCTGTAACCTCGGGGCCGATACCCCCGGGGTCCCCCATGGTTATCGCTATATTATTCATGCCGGTTCATGTGATGTTAACCCTTTACAGTGGCTTTATTAAAATATCGCCGGCGGTAAGGAACCGGGAATTGCGAACCAACATAGATTTTACAATTAACCGCTTTCAACTTTCAATCGGGCCTAAAGGAAGCGGGGCCGGTATCCATTGAGGATCATGTAACATCCAAGCGCCAGCCCGGCAACCACCATGATTCCGGCAAGGACATATCTTGCCGTATATGTATGGCAGTTCCGCTCCTTTTCTCCTGTTACGTTTATACTCTTAATCTCGATGCGGGGAACGGGCGATCTCCTGTACCAGCCGGTGACTTCCGCCTCCTGATTGTCGTATTTCGCCCGTTTGAACATCCCGAAGAACATATCCCAGAAAGGCAGCGGCTGCCGGTAATCGAGAAATATAATCCCGGTCTCATCCTGCAGCACAAAATCCTCCGACCAGACAAGCCCGGGGATTCCCCGGCCGATGATCGTTCCCTTTACCCTGCACGGGACGGGCCTGATACCGGATACCTTCACCTCGGCCAGCAGGTCCGATACCGACTTCTCGGGGAAAGAACCAAGCCTGTAAGAGAACCGCACCTTCAGGAAACCGGCGACTCCCGCGGCAGATATACCTGCCGCGAGCAGCAGCCTCTCGCCGGTTACGACGGCCGCCGCTAAAAATGCAATAAATACCAGCAGCGGCAAGAATTTAATGAACATGTCAACTATGAACACCTTCCGGTAAGACTCCGGCTTCTTTTCGTCAAACCTGATAAAAGGCTCCCTGCCCAGCATCTCCGAGAGCCTGCCCAGATGATGTATCCTGGAGGCGACGAGCGGATGCGTGGAACCGAGTTCATAGTATTTCGCCCATGGATTCCACAGCTCCCATTTCATCGCAGCCCTGAGATTTTCCTTGTCGATTTCGCTGCCCATCTTTGCGGCCGCACTGACCGACGGCAGTGAGGAAACAGCAAGTGCGGCGGCGCTTTTCGTATCGAATATTCCAAGCGCCCCGACTACTTCAAGACTCCTGTCTCCTTTATCGGCTTGTCTCTGCTCCTTCGCACTATTCTCCTTCATCCTCTGTTCCTTCATCTTCTGCTCAGCTTTTTTCCCTGCAAGTCCGTAGCCGATTTTTACAAGTCCGCTGGCCAGGCTCTCGGGGTTTCTTGTAATTCCTCCTGCAAACCTGTCGGCAAAGTACTCCCTCGCCCTTGAAAGCCAGAGAACCATATATTCGGAGATTATATAAAGAACAAATGAAACAAGGGCGATAACAGCGAAGGGAGCGCCCGCGGAATTCTGCTCCTGCGAGTAATTGCCCCCGTTGTCTCCGATTGCGGCCGTCACTCTCTGCATTGTCCTGCAGACATAATATAAAACCAGGGGAACAAGCTGGGCGGCGGTCATAATAAGCATGTCCCAGTGCCTGGCATGAGCTATCTCGTGGGCAACCACTGCCTTGACTTCATCTTCATTCAGCAGGTCCATGATCCCGCGGGTCAGGACGATCCTTGCGTTGTCCGGTGTATGCCCGTATGTAAATGCATTGGGAGCGCCGTCGCGGATTATTCCTATTCTCGGATTCTTCATTTCAATCTCCCCGCACGTGGCCGTGATAAACTCTCTCAGGAACGCCGGCAGGTTTTCATACTTAACCCATGACATGCTGTACAATCCCTCCAACACCATGTCGGTTATGCGGGGCGCCATCAGGAACTGAATCACCGCTGTTGCAACACCTATGACCAGTGCGGCACTTGGAGGAAACGAGGTGTATATCGTCAGCGCTATAAGGATCAATGTCAGAAAGGCGTAAAGAAACACCAGCACCATCGCTGAACGAATAAAGAGATTGGGAAGGACGGACAGGCCTTTTTCTTTATATCCTGAATACTTCATTTTAATCCTCCTTTTTAATCCGGCTTTTTTGATTGGCAATAATAGTCGCCCCCCTGTCCGAGTGCAAGATCAGGGCAGACGTCAAGGGGGGAACAAAGGAATACTACCTTGTCATAGAAGAAGTTCCCGTAGCGGGAGAGGGTTTAGGGGAGCGGGCGCTGAACATTGCCTCGATAGTATTCCCTGAGGCAGTAGATACTCCATCGAAGCCATGACCATCCGGGCGGACGTTGAAGCAGTATCATGTTTTTCAATGTTTCATTGTCTTTTTCAGCAGCAACTTCCTTCATTTTATCCAGCTCGCCCTTATCCAGCCAGAAGCCTTCACATGAGGTGCAGCGGTCGACAACAAGCTCTCCGGCATCATGAGGCGATAAGGGTTCGGTATCTCCGCCGCATCGGGGGCATTCAAGGGCGCTCCGCTGATTGGCGGCGGTTTCAAAATCCAGTTTCTCGACATCCGTCCAGATGCTCTCGTCCAGACGGTCGAGTTCTCCTTTGTCAAACCATGCACCACGGCAATCCGGACACACGTCAATAATGACAAATCCATACTCCCCAAGATCAGTGGATTTCAAATCAACATCACATCTCGGACACTTCATAATTAACCTCCTTTAAGGCCCCCCTGCCGGTTATGCCGGGGGAAAACTTTTGCAAACGAGTCATCTTGCAAAGAGTATAAACAAAAACACCTGCTTTGGAAATTATAATTTTGAACTGATTTTATAACCCTTTTATGTACCTGGAGTGGTATAATTTACGGAACGGTTCAACCCTGATGCCCTCCGGCGATGGTTTTATGCAACTGTAATGGTGACAGTCGTGGGGAGACAATCATGATTGCCGATAAATATGTCTGGCTTGTATGGTCAAGCGCTTTTTTGATTCCCTGGGCGCTGTTATATCTCCTGTTTCCCGCCCACCGCAAGGCCATGTTGTGGGCCGGCATTTTCACCATGCCTTTCGGCCTTACCGAGCCCATGTTTGTGCCGGAGTACTGGGCGCCGCCGAGCCTGTTCGATCTGGCGGTCAATACAGGTTTTGATATTGAAAGCCTTATCTTTTCTTTCGGTATCGGCGGGCTCGGCGCTGTACTGTATAACGTGTTTGCAGGGCAGGTGCCTCAGCCCATGCCTCATGCGGCCAGGCACCACAGGCGCCACCGCTTTCATAAACTGGTGCTGGCCTCACCGTTTATTATCTTTCCGGTTTTATATTTCCTGCCGTGGAACCCCATTTATCCCGCCATAACCGGTATGTTCGCCGGCTCGGTCGCGGCCATATGGTGCCGTCCGGACCTGAAAACGAAAACCTGGGTCGGCGGCCTCCTGTTTATGGGTTTCTACGTGTTTTTCCTGGTGGGTCTTGAATTGACGGCGGCCCCCGGTTATATTGAGCGTGTATGGAACCTCGATGCCCTCTCAGGCATAAGCATATTCAATATCCCCATAGAGGAACTGCTGTTTGCCTTTTCCTTCGGCATGTACTGGAGCGGCGTATACGAACACATTACGTGGAAGCGCACAACCTCGCAGCCCGGCCGGTAACGGATTTCAACTGATTACATCATCTGGTTAAGCTCGAATATCGGCAGCAGGACGGCCACTACGATAAAGCCGACTATCAGTCCCATTGCCAGTATAAGGGTCGGCTCCAGGATGCTGATGCCTGCCCGGAGCTTTCTGTCGAACTCGGATTCATAGGATTCCGCCGTCCGTTTCAGCACCTCGGGGAGCCTGCCGGTCTGCTCGCCGGTTGCGATGATCTGCAGGAGCGTGGGAGGGAAACCTTCAAGACTGGCCGAAAGCCTGGCCCCCTGCGAGACCAGTTCCTGCGCCGCAAGTATCTTCTTCTCGACAACGGTGTTGCCGGTGGCCTTTGATGTCAACTGCATCGCGTTCAGTATGGGAAGCCCCCCTGAAAGCAGGAACCCCATGGTCATCGTAAAACGCAGCATGTAAAGCCCCATAAGAACGCCGGTGGGTTCTTTAAGCAGTACAGCGTCAATCAGTTCCTTTCTTGTCTTACTGATCCTGCGGAACAGTACCACACCCGCGGCAGCCAGCGCCAGCAGCAGCCACCAGAATTTCTTCAGGCCCGCGCTTATCCAGATGAGTATGACCGTTACAAGGGGCAGGGAGGCTGAACTTTCCTCGAATATCCTTGTTATCTTCGGGATTACAAAGGTAAAGAGAAACACGACGATGGCTATGCTTACACATGCCATGAATATGGGATAGATGAGGGCTGTCTTGATCTTGTTCTTGAGATTAATGTCGCTTTCCAAGAAATCCGCCAGCTTCAGCAGGACATCCGTAAGTTTTCCGCTGGTTTCGCCTGCCGCGATCATGCCTGTATAAAAATCAGGAAATACCGAGGGATGGGCCTGCATTGCACGGGCAAGCGACGCCCCGCCGGCAAGCGCCTCCTTGATATCAAGCAGAATGTTCCTCCAGTCGCCTTTCTGCTCCGAGGACAGTGCGCTGAAGGCGTCTATGAGGGGAACGCCGGATGACAGAAGCGTTGAAAGCCTCCTCGTTATGCCGGCCAGCACAAGGGGTGAGGGTTTTCTGGAAAATATACGCTTTCCGCCTGTGACGGCCTCGGTTATCTCCTTGGGGAAGATGCCCTTTGTTCTGATCTTCAGGACCGCGTCCCTCCGGCCGTCGGCTTCAATGACCCCTTCTGTTTTCAGTCCCTGATGATCATATCCTGTGTATTTAAATACCGGCATGGTTTCCTGAAATAATACCGGAGGGGGCAACCCCCCGCTCTCCGCTGCTGCTTATACCCCTGTTTCCATGCCCTCCGGCAGGGCATTTATACTGTGCGTTATCCTCAGGGCCTCCTCGACTGTCGTGGCGCCCCTGAGTATTTTTTCAACCGCATCTTCGTGCAGGGGCTTAAACCCCGCCTTTACGGCAGCGTCCCTGATGGCCTCGGCGTCTTTTCTTTCCACTATCATCGCCCTTATGTCAGATGTGATGTCAAGGCACTCGTATATCCCGGTCCTTCCGAGATAGCCTTTGCCGAGGCACTTGTCGCATCCTTTCCCGCGGTAAAGCAGATCCGGCGTGTGCGGACTGAGATAAGACAGTTCCTGCCTCGAGGGGGTATACGACTCTTTGCAGTATGGACATATCACCCGGATGAGCCTCTGGGCAAGGATGCATATCAGAGATGACGCCACGAGAAACGGCTCTATGCCCATGTCGATAAGCCTTGCAACAGCGCTCGGCGCATCGTTTGTATGAAGCGTGCTGAGCACGAGATGGCCTGTGAGCGAGGCATGCACGGCGATCTCCGCGGTCTCGAGGTCCCTTATCTCCCCCACCATCATGATATCAGGGTCCTGCCTCAGGATCGACCTCAGACCCGTTGCAAATGTAAGGCCTATCCTGGGGTTGACCTGCATCTGCCCGATTCCGCTCAACTGGTACTCGACGGGGTCCTCGACCGTGATGATATTCCTTTCTTCGGTGTTGAGCCTGATGAGCGATGCATAGAGTGTGGTTGTCTTGCCGGAACCCGTGGGCCCTGTCACCAGTATGATCCCGTTCTGCCTTGAAAGCGCCCGCTTGAGCGAGTTCAGTGTCTCATCGGCCAGGCCGAGCATTTCGAGGCTCAGCAGGCCGGCCTGCCTGTCGAGCAGTCTCAATACCGCCCTCTCACCCAGGGCGGTCGGGATTATCGACACCCTGATGTCTATGTCCTTTCCGCCCACAAGGAGCTTTATACGCCCGTCCTGGGGCAGCCTTTTTTCCGCTATGTCGAGCCCCGCTATTATCTTTATCCTCGATATAAGGGCGTCATGGATAATCTTCGGGGGGCTGAGGACCTTGTTCAGGATGCCGTCCACCCTGAACCTGACGTCTATCCCCTTTTCATAAGGCTCTATGTGTATGTCACTGGCCTTTTCCTTTACGGCCTCCATCAACAGGGCGTTAAGCAGCCTTATAATCGGAGCCTCCTCCGTAAGCTCAAGCAGGTCTTTCGGTGACTCGAATTCAGTTGCGATCATCGAAAGGTCTTCGCCCTTGATATCGCCCATTACCTCATCCACCCTGCTTGCCTGGCTGTATATGCGGTTTATTGTGTCAAGGATGTTCTTCTCATCCGCATGAACGGGGTGCGGCTTCAGGCCCCGGCTCCTTGCCAGGTCCCTGAGCGCATAAATTCCCCGGTTGCCTGCAACAGCGGCCACGAGGCTGTCTCCCTGCACCCGCAGGGGCAGGATGACGTTTCCCTTTACGTATGAGAGGGAGATATCTTTAAGAAGGGATATGTCTATGTCATCGTCTTTTATGTTGGTTACGGTCTCCATAGTGTGTATCATCCGGGCCGTCAGCCCTGTCTTGTCTTCAGCACCAGGATGGGCTCGATGCCGAAATTTTTCTTCAGGCCTTCCAGTATGATTTCACCCTGTTTTTTGCTCGTTATGCCGGGGATCCTGACCTTGCTGTAACTCTTCTCATGCAGGATGTATACAGCGGGATAACGGCCTTTTAATTTTTTCAGCATTTTTTCTGCGGCTTCAGTATTTTTCCATGCCCCCACCTGTATGAAATAATTCCCGCCCCCCGGCGTCTTCACCACCGCGGATGATTTTTTTAAATCCCGTGTGCCGCCTTGTTCCGCGGGGGTCTCGCCTCTGTCTTCCGCTGCGGGGGGTTCAGCATCGTCCTTCTCCTGCAACCGTGACCGCTGCCCGGTCCGTCCAGGCCCGGCAGAGCCGCCGGCATCGCCGTTTTCAGCAGCAGGCGCTATTTTTTTTTTGCCGCTGTCTCCGGCGGG
>WFVK01000162.1 GCA_015491705.1 Nitrospirota bacterium
GAAATTTATTGACGGAAAAAAGATTTTCTTGACAATAAGTGTATATATTTGTTTATTTATTTATGTATAATAAAAAACTGTCAGTAAAAACGTTTTTTGGGAACATGTCGGTTTTCTGAGAGGATGTGTGCGGAGAGGGAGCACTACAACATTCAGATGCAATTAAAGAAGCGGTTGGGTTTTGCCGAATAAAAACCAACAGATAGCGTATACTCGGGAATGTTAAACTGAAGACTTCCAAGAGGGACAGGTTGCCTGAGAAAAAGACGTTAAGATCAAAAATCATTGCAGGTTGTGATATAGATATGGCTGACGGTGTCATGAGCCTGCCGTCTTCCCGCAACACAATAATAATCTTGAAAATATATGGTTAACTGATGTTATTCGGCAAAAAAGACATAATCGGTCTGGATATCGGTTCCAAGCATATCAAGGTTGTCCAGCTCAAGGAAACAAAGGGCAATTACCAGCTCCAGCGGCTGGGCATTACAACACTCCCGCCGGAACTGATCGTGGACGGATCGATCCTTGACTCCTCGAGGGTGGTTGAAGCTATAAAAGAACTTATTGTAAATACCGACATCAAGACAAAGGATACGACACTCTCCGTCTCCGGTCATTCGTCCGTAATTATAAAAAGGGTTACATTGCCGCAGATGTCAGAGGATGAACTGGCTGAATCGATCAAATTTGAGGCCGAACAGTATATCCCTTTTGATATTGAGGATGTAAATCTCGATTTTCAGATACTCGGCCTGGCAGAAGAGGATAATATGATGGATGTCCTCATAGTGGCCGTCAAGAGGGATAAAATAAACGAATATGTATCGGTGGTGACAGAGGCGGGACTCAATCCCGTGATTGTTGATGTGGATGCATTCGCCCTCGAGAACGTGTATGAGATTAACTATGAGATAAAGGAAGATGAGAATGTCGCCCTCGTAAATGTCGGAGCCAGCATGATCAATATGAATATCCTGAAAGGCGGCGTTTCCGTATTTACAAGAGACAGTTCTGTGGGCGGGAATTTGCATACCGAGGCCTTACAGAAAGAGTTTACCGTTTCATATGCCGATGCCGAGAGAATAAAACGCGAGGGTGCTATTGAAGGCATATCACAGGAAGACGTAACAGCAGCCCTCGTTTCCGCTTCCGAGGATATCATAGCGGAAATTTCCAGGTCATTTGACTATTTCAGGGATACAACAAACATAATGAATATTGACCGGATAATTCTCAGTGGAGGCGGGGGATTAACCAAGGATTTCACCCTGTTATTGTCGGAAAGGCTGGGAATAGATGTCAGTATTTCAGAGCCCTTCAGAAATATTGACATCCCCGAGAATTTCGACAGGGAATATCTGAAAAGAGTCGAGCCTCTTGTAGCAGTAGCCGTAGGTCTGGCTTTAAGGAGAGTAGGAGACAAATGATCAGGATTAATCTTCTCCCGGGCAAGAAAAAGCCGTTGATACTGCCGCCTGTTTTAATATACGGCTCTATCGCCACGGTTTTACTGATAATCGGACTGGTTTTTTTCACTCTTTACCTGAACGGCAAGGTGTCGGATATGCAGACGGAGATGTTTAATAAAGAGAAAAGACTGAACGAACTCAAGGCGCAGCTTAAAGAGGTTCAGAACTATGAAAGGGACAACAAGGAATTCAGGAAGAAAGCCAGGATAATTGAACAGTTGAAGAAGAATCAGATTGTTCCTCTGAGACTGCTTGATGAAGTAAGCGAGATGCTTCCCAAGGGTGTGTGGCTGACCGAGCTGTCTGACAAGAGCGGTTATATAAGCATACAGGGATATGCCCATACAAATTACGATCTTGTCGGTTATGTTCAGAACCTGAAAAGCTCCAGGTATCTGACCGATGTTATGCTGGTGGAGTCCCGGCAGGCGGAGATCGAAGGTGTATCGGTATATAAATTCAAACTTACGTTCAAGGTCAAGGTGTAATGCGCAATGGAGATTAATATCAACATCAATAAGTTCAAAAATCTTCCACCTCATCTCAGAATTATCATAACGGCGCTTCCTTCGGTAATACTGATTGTATTATTTGTTTTTTTCATTTATATTCCCAGGAATGAGGAGATTGATATAC
>WFVK01000163.1 GCA_015491705.1 Nitrospirota bacterium
ATAAACGAGTTTTCAACATCTGCCACTCCCGTGCTCTCCACATAGACTTCCGGCAGGAAATCTGAAGCCACGACTACGGGCTCGAAATCGGATTGGGCGTACATCTCGGCAAAGCGCTGAATTTCGGGGGTATCGTCGGCCTCCTCGCCACGCTCATCCTCAATGTCGAACAAGGCATCGGCATAGGCGTACTCCTCTCCCTCGGCATGGTCATCTACCGCACCACCCGCCCCCACCTCGCCATACTCGGACGCATCCCCGGTACGCCTTTCTATCGCAACATAGACCGATTCGCCGATCTGGAAGTGCGCGATGACATCCTCATCCTGCGCTTCGACGCCCAACTCTATTTCGCCAACGTCAACTTCTTCCGCAACAAAATCGAAGAACTCACCGAAGGCAAAGAGGGCCAACTCAAAGCCGTCCTCATCAGCGCCGACAGCATGAACAACATAGACTCCAGCGGCATCCACGCCCTCGAAGAAGTCGCCGAAAGCCTCCGCAAACGAGGCATACGCCTCTACCTCATCGGCCTCAAAGGCCCCGTCAGAGATGCCCTCGAACGCAGCGGCTTCACCCAAAAGCTGGGCAAGGAAAACATCTTCCTCCGCATCCAGGATGCCGTCCATCAGCTCGATCAACTGCCGCCACTCAGGGAGGTGGATGAGGTGTATTATCGGTAGTTATTCTACCCTCTCACCAACAAACTGATGACTCTCCCAAGAACCATCATCCTGCCGAACTTCGTAATCCATAATGAGGGTCTTGTAATCTTCCTGTAATTTGGCATAGCCGCGAGGAGAGCCATCCGGAAAAATCCACATCTCTTTAGGCGCTATAATTGCCGGCACAAGGCCAAAATCTACACCGGGGAATGAGTATATGCTACCACCAGGAAGATATATTTCCATATCGTCCATCTCAGTACTATCCCCATCCACATACCCCCGAAAAGTCCCATTCATGGGATAGGAATTTTCTTCACCCGGAATTGGAGAACAATCTTTGATGTAAAAAGTCCTGGAAAATGTATCCCACTGTTCTGACGTGGCAAGACAGTCGCCAAGGGTATCATTGGCTACTCTTAACTGAGCCGTTACATAACCAACCTGGCCTTCCTCGGGGGTAAAGACGAGATAAAAAACTGAATCAGTAAATGTTCTCGGGTCTCCACCGATCGTCCAGGCATAGCTGTCCATCTTGGAAGAGTTTGCCTTAAAATAGAGCCTCGTACCATGACTTAAAGCAAAAAAAGTATCTTCTACGGGATACCAGACAGTTGTGTCTCCAAAAAATGAAGTATTCTTAATCAGCCTCACTTCCAGTCGAAAAGAAGCATCAGCCTCAGTCTCCAACAGACAAGGGTCGTAGTTGGGGCAGTCGGAATTGTAGGGATCATTGCAGATGTCTTCATCAGGTTTACAGGAAGGCAGCAACAAAGCGTAGAAAAGGAGGAACGGAATTAAAAGTTTCAACAGTTTCATGACATGTGATTTTTAAGCGTAGTAAATTAAGCGTTTATTTTCAGGCTTGCCTTTAAGAGAGAGCTTAAAGGCAAGCCCGAAAATACCTCAAACTTACAAATTAATCCACTTAATAAGCTGAGGTTCTGCTTTTCCTTCAATTTGCAATTTCACAAAGTACGTGCCCTCAGGCAGGCTTTCAGTTTCTATCGGAATGCGATGCATCCCTTCGGTCATCTCATACCCATCCAAGAGCAGATAGTTTATCTGCCCGAGTTGGTCCATGAGATGCATCCAGACTTTGGCATCTTTATCCAGTTTAAATTCGAGCGTAAAGGAACCTTGTGAGGGATTTGGATAGAGCCTTGTCTTACCACCCTGCTCTTCGCCCTTTGTGTCCTCTTCAGGAACAAAGATGTTTAGCAAATTAACAGGATGATACTTTGTAGTGTTCGAACAGAAAGAGGAAAGCTCAGAAGCTGTCAAAGGTGGTACCGGTTGATAACAATCCGGCAAATTTTCAAGGACAAAGCCACCTGAAATCACATCGCCGACCTGAAAATCTGTTTTACTCACCGTGGTCTGATGGCCAATGGAAGACCCTGGAGACGTAATGGTTACGATCTGTGGCGGATAAAGCTCGTCCACGATAAAGAAATTGTCATCCGTCAAAGTAACGTCTCCTTCTATCCGTATGCCATTCCAGGCTGTCGGATTTTGATACAAAAACTCATCAATGTTTTGCAGGTTTACATATTCCGGTATGTAAAGCAGGCTGGTGTTTTCTTCAACACTGGGCGGGGTGTTAACCAGAGAAACTTTATAGAGTTGAGCAAAAAAAGCTTCTTTATCTCCCGCTTGGGCATTGTGAAAGAGGTAGAAAGGTTAAATCGCATGGGACGAGGAGTGGTTGCTGCTGTTGAGATGAACTTAACTCTTCAAGATTGCTATTAGCCGCAGACAGCGTAAGGGCATCAAGCATTTCCAAAAACTTCTTAATATTCTTGTAAGCCAAAACTCCTTTGGTATATCCTTTGTGGAATTGTTGAATTCCTTTGAGGGTCGAACTGCCGGTATTATTTGAGGGTGCCGGAAAAACCTGCTCAATTTGGCCATTCCCCGTCAGCGTTATGGTAAAGTCTATTGTATTAGCTACCCAAATGCCAAATTCTAATCCGGAGCTATATTGACACACACAGG
>WFVK01000164.1 GCA_015491705.1 Nitrospirota bacterium
GCGATTCCTTGAGGAAATATTCAGCACGCATATCAACCTCTTTTGCAATTTCACTCCCCGTTACTTCCTGCAACAGAGACGTATTTCCAATATCCCATCGCTTTATAAAGGTTTTACGGCGGGCTCTCCAGCCGGTTTATGCAACGTTAAGGACTATCACCCGTAAAAAGGCTCCGCGATCCGGAGTATTTCATAAAAATATTCAGCGGGTATATAATACATCGTCGTGGATACCGGATACGCTTCAGGGAGAATATCTCCCCCGCAGATGCTTGTTTTGGGTTTTATAGCCATAATACTCACGGGGACCGTGCTGCTTCTCCTTCCATACTCAACTACTAATGGAATCACCCCTGTGGATGCGCTCTTCACCTCCACGTCCGCCGTGTGTGTCACCGGGCTCATTGTAAAGGACACGCCGAATGATTTCACCATGTTCGGGAAGATAGTGATATTGATCCTCATCCAGATCGGCGGGCTCGGCTACATGTCAATGGCGACATTTATCGCCCTTATCGCGGGCAGGCGCATAGGCATGCCCGAGAGGATACTGATCAGGGAATCACTGAATATCGGCCCTCTCGAGGGAATAGTGCGCCTGATGAAGGGCATGCTTATATTTGTGGCGGCATGCGAGGGTCTCGGAGCGCTGGTACTGGCCCTCCGTTTTGTTGATAAATATCCTCCGGGGGAGGCGCTCTTCTACGGGATATTCCATTCGGTATCCGCATTCAATAATGCGGGCTTCAGCCTCTTTTCGGACAACCTCAAAGCATTCAGGGAGGATTTCACCATAACCATTACGGTGATGGTCCTCATAGTCCTTGGAGGCATCGGCTTTGTGGTTGTCAACGACCTCTACAACCGGTTCAGGAGACGCAACAAAAAGCTGATGATCCATACACTGATCGTACTTATATCCACATTCCTCCTGATTGCCGGCGGCGCGCTCCTGATCTATCTCAGCGAGAGGAAATACCTCTTTGCAGGCGGAGACTTCGGCACACGGGATATTATAATCTCATCGCTCTTTGCATCAGTCACAGCCAGGACCGCCGGCTTTAATACAATAGACTATGCAGCCCTGCAGCCGGCGACCATATTTCTTACGATCATCCTCATGATAGTGGGGGCCTCGCCCGGAAGCACCGGCGGGGGAATAAAGACCACAACCCTTTCGGTGGTGATCCTGCACATATGGTCCACAATAAGGGGCAGGAGGGAGACGGTCGTATTCAACAGAAGGATTCCCCGCGTAATGGTCTCGAGGTCCCTTGTTGTTCTTGCAATGGCCATTATCTACATAGGCATGGTAACGCTTCTGATAATCGACCTGGAGCACACGCCGTTTGACAACACCGTCTTTGAGACGGTGTCCGCATTCGGCACAGTGGGGTTGTCCACAGGCGACGGAGGCGGAAGGAGCTTCTGTGCGAGCTTTTCCGATGTCTCAAAGATTATAATAGTATTCACGATGCTTGCCGGAAGACTCGGTCCCCTGACCCTTTTTACGGCGTTGCTCAGACAAAAGGAAGAGAGAATCAGCTATCCTGAAGGGAGGATCATGATAGGGTGAAAAAACAGTTTGCCGTTATAGGACTGGGCAGGTTCGGCTCCGCGGTTGCGCTGAGCCTTGCGGGTGAAAACTGCGATGTGATCGCCATAGACAGGGATGAGGCAAAGGTGAAGTCAATAGCCGATCAGGTCACCCTTGCCGTGCAGCTCGATGCAATGGATGAAAAAGCGCTGAAAGAAGCCGGGGTCCAGAATGTGGATGTAGCGATAGTGAGCATGGCGGGGAATGTGGAGGCAAGCATCCTCGCTGTAATGATACTGAAGGAACTGGGCGTTAAAAAGATCATGGCAAAGGCGCTTAATGACCTGCATGGAAAGGTTCTCTCGCACATGGGGGTCAGTGATGTCATATATCCCGAGCGGGATATGGCGCAGAGACTGGCGCATAACCTCGTGATGCCCGCATTTCTTGAACACATTCAGCTATCACCCGAATACAGCATAGTGGAGCTCCCGGCGCCGGATTTCCTGTGGGGCAAACCTATTGTCAGCACAAAACTGCGCTCCGAATACGGCATCAGCATCATAGCGATCAGGAGGGCATACAGTTCAAAAGGGGAAAAGAAAGAGACATGGCATGTCAACCCCACGGCTGCCGAGGTCATCCGGAAAGATGATATCCTTGTGCTGCTCGGTGCCAATAAAGACATTGAGAGGCTTGGTTAGGAGGAGAACTCATGAGTTTCTTATTTCTTTGCAGAAAGGGCATAATCCATGCACTGCTGGCGGCGCTCGCCGGCCTGTTTATTTCCGGCTGCATGCCCAGGCCCCCGGTACGTGTTCCGGAACCCGCTTTCACCGCGCCTGCCGAATCCGGCACGCCTGAAAAAGCAGCCCGGAG
This sequence comes from Nitrospirota bacterium, assembly GCA_015491705.1. Classification (GTDB taxonomy): domain Bacteria; phylum Nitrospirota; class Thermodesulfovibrionia; order UBA6902; family UBA6902; genus JAADFS01. The sequence goes on from WFVK01000164.1 coordinate 2,417, forward strand.
CGATGAATACTGGCCGTCATCCGTATGTCTTGACTGCCATGACAAAATATACAGGCAGCACTCGGAATCCATGCATGCAAAATCCTTTGAAAATCCCGTGTTCCAGGCCCAGTATTTCAACGAAGTGCTGCCCCGTTCCATGAAAGTTGAAGGGCTTTCCGGAGAGGCCCGGGGTTGTATAGCCTGCCATGCGCCGGTTGCATACATGAAGACAAAGGGATACATATTCTCCAGGCGGCAGGTCAAGCCTGAGAGCTCCGGGGTAACCTGCGATTTCTGCCACACTATCAGGGGATACAAAGGCCCGCGGCCCGGCAACGCCAATTACATATCCATTCCCGGCACACAGAAACTGGGACCGTTCAAAAGCGAGACCAACTGGCATCACGTGTACTCGGAACTTCAGACAAAAAGTGAATTCTGCGCCATATGCCATGAGCGTGCCAACCGTAACGGCCTTGAAATCATGTCCACATTCACTGAGTGGCGAAACAGCATTTATGCTGCAAAGGGCGTGCAGTGCCAGGACTGTCACATGAATGTCCGGGGATTCCTGACCGCCGGGAAACCTGTCTACGAATCGGGAAAAGCAGCGCGCATGAGGCTGGGCTATTCTCCTTACAGGAAGCGGCTCTACACCCACCGTTTCCCGGGCGCGCATTCCAGAACACAGGTCGAGGGAGCATTGACACTGGACATGAAACTGGATATGAAAACACAAGGGCATGCTCCACGGCCCGGCAGCGAGATAACGGTCAATATATATGTGGACAATTCAAAAACAGGGCACAGGATGCCCTCCGGCAGCGCGGAGCTCAGGCTCCTGTACCTTGATCTCAGCGCCGCCTACGGTGACAGGAGCATCCCTGTTCCGGCGGTCACCAGGACAACAGGTATGTATGACGTATCCGGCAAGGGAAGATTTGACGCCTACATACTGGGAAGCGGGTTTCCTGACGGAAGGCGCATCTACCGGGCAGTCTGTATCGATAAAAGAGGACGGCAGACCCTCTCTTCATACGATGCCGTCAGGATTGAATTTGACAACCGGCTGAACGCCGCTGAAATCAGGAAAGAAACATACCGCTTCAGGATTCCCGAAGATGCAGCAGGCATATTGTCCCTGCGTGCCAAGCTCTATTACCTTTCTTACCCGGCTCCGTTTGCCGCGCGGCTGGGCCTGCCTGCGGCAGAGCCGGTGGAGATTGCCTCGGCAACAAAAGATATAGTAATTGAAGAGCAAAAACCGGCACTGCCTTAATGTTGCATAAATGGCGCAGGGTATACACTCACACGGATGAATAACGGATTTTCGATACTATCGGATTTATTTGCCTTTGCCTTCATGCAGAGGGCATTTGCAGCCTCTGTGCTGCTCGGCATCCTCTGCTCTGTAATAGGCGTCTTTGTGGTGATAAAGGGATTTTCCTTTATAGGCGCGGGAATAGCCCATGCCTCCTTTGCCGGCGTGGTCCTCGGTTTTCTGCTCGGCATCAATCCCCTGATACCCGCGTTCGCCTTCAGCCTGCTGATGGTTTTTTTCGTCGGCGCGGCGACGCGGAGGGGCGAACTCAAACCCGATATCTCTATCGGCATCTTCTTTGCCTTCACAATGGCGCTGGCCATATTCTTCATCGGGCTCATGAAACAGTACCAGCCCGGCGTCTACGGATACCTTTTCGGCAACATACTGTCTGTCACCCCTTCAGACCTGTGGCTGATAGCGGGGGTATTCGTGCTCATACTTGCGCTAATCAGTCTGCTTTATAAAGAATTGCAGTTTATAACCTTTGACCAGGAGATGGCCGAGGCAAGCGGCCTGCCGGTTGCGTTTCTCTACTATCTCCTGCTGGTACTCATCGCCCTGACTGTGGTGGTTTCATTGAAAGCCGTAGGGGTAATTCTTGTTTTTGCGCTGATCGTCACCCCTGCGGCCTCGGCCTACCAGCTTGTTCACAGGCTGACACCGATGATATTCATATCCGCTGCAATCGGCGCGGCGGGTTCCACGGCGGGCCTGTTTCTCTCCTATCTGTGGGATGTGCCCTCCGGCGCCACAATCGTCTCCGTGCTGACCCTGATTTTTCTCTTATGCCTGGTGGTATCGCCCAAGAGGCGGCACTGCAAATGCGAGGTGTAAAAGTCTGCGGCTTCAGGCGGGCTGCCTGTCTCTCAGCTCCCTGAGGAGATTCAGGCTTTCCTCTATTTCTTCTATCTCGTTGATCTCAAGAATGACCATGACATCCGGCTTTATTTTTATGAGTTCCTTCAACGCCTCAAGCTCCCTGCAACCCTGTCTCAGGGGCCAGTGGTCCGTGATGCCGCCGTGCAGGCCGTTGTTTCTGTGCATATGCACAAACCGGATATTTTCTATACACGGATCATCTCCAAATGCCCTGACAAACTCCACGGAATTAAATCCGGCAGCCTCCACATGTCCTATATCGAGGGTGACCGAGTCCGCATAATTATTCCAGAACCACCTGATGTCCCCCGTGTCTGCTGCATTCTCAAAAGAGACCGCCGTAATTGACTTAAGCTCCTCAAGCGCCCTCCTGAAGTGGATATCATGCGGGCCTTCAAGCCTCTCTCCGCCGGGGGACCTCTCATCATGAAGTATCAGTGACAGGTCGGCATAAGCGGCCATTTTCAGGAGATCGCTGAAGTTCCCATCATCAAGCAGGGAATAGCTCACAGGGTGTATTACATAGCGGATACCGGCCTTCCGGCAGGCACGGACGCAGTTCATCATGATGTCCATATTGTCCTTCATCCCGCGGTAAACGGAAATCTGAATGACCTCCGCACTCCAGATGTCCACTTCCTCGGGATAGAGTACCCTCGAGCCTATGATCATGATACCTATTTTAGGCCATATCAATGGAAATTAAAATATACTCGTTTTTTTTCCTGAAAAATACAACCGCCCTGCCCTCTTCATTTTCATAGATGATGGTATCATCGCTGAATTCCTTTACCGGCTTCAACTTCATTTTTTCCGTCCTTACAAGTTTTCCGCCTTCGATAATCTGTACTTCGGCATTCATGATTGCTCCTCCTTAGCTTTGGTTTGCTTAAGCATAAAACTACCGCCGTGGAGCGGGAAAGCCCGCCGTAAAAATCTTATCTGCGATTCCTTAGTGAATATTCCGCACGGCATATTGAATTTATTTCAACCCAAGTTGAGCGGTTTTCACGGGCAAAAAGCAATGAGAACCTCCTTAACGGGCGATAGATACCTGTTATGATACAATCGCAAAGGAAACCAAACCTGTCACCCGATAAGCGGGGCAATCATGAAACAAATTATGAAACAAAACAAATTCAAAAGCAAGGGAAAAACAATCTGGTCAAAGGAACCCGAGCACGCTGAGATGCTCCCCGGCCCCCCCTAATTGATATTTTAGGCCACTGCAAGGTGAATCGCCTCATCCATCAAGCCGGCAGGCCCTCCTGCCGTTTCACGCAACATTAAGGATAACTGTGATATACTTTTTGTATCGTATCTTAATCATTATTCACCATCATTCGCTATTATGGCTATTATCAGGAAAATGCAAACTCTGTAAGCCTTCGATATCTTCACGTCCGCACAGGCCTGAGAGAGATTTAACAACTGGTCAGAATTCTACTGCATGTGAATTCTGATATAACATAAGGCTATAAATTATAAAGGGGAGGTGTAAGATGATGGGTTTTAAGTTATCGGCAAAAATTACAATTATACTTGCCTTGTTTTTGATATCGCGGGTTGCAGGCGCTGTACAGGTGCCATGGTCTTACGAGTGGTACAGGGCATATGCAGATGGATACGCTGTATTACATGGTGGCGGGGATGAGTGGCTGACTGATGAAACAACCGGTCCGGCGCCACCTTTATATGCGGAAGTAGAGGACTATACCGGGGATGCATTCAGGGCCTGGAGTACGATAGAAACTTCCCTCATGGAAACTTATGCTTATATAGGGGGTTACGAGCTTATCGGAACAGATGCATATGCAACAGGAGAATTCCGTGGACAATATACGGCAGACCGGCCTTTCTTCAAGATTTCATATGATTATATTTACTACAGCTTTCATTCACAGACGGATACTGTATACTCCAAGGCATGGTTAAAGATAGACGACCTGACAAACCCGGAAAATCTTTTTGATGGTACATTTGAGCTTTCTTCCAATACAGGTTCAGGCGTGCTGACTATACCCGTTCCGGTCGGTCATGAACTCGAAGTCAATTTCGGTATAAATTCGCGCAGCTCAACCAGATGGGATTCGGGTCATCTTTCATTCAACTACAACATGGCGGTCACCCCTGAGCCTGTAAGCTCCGTGCTCTTTTTATCCGGAGGCGCAACGTTGGCAATCGGATATTTCCGGAAAAGAAAGAAAAGCGCCTGAGTCAACGTGGATACAGGAAAAATTCACGATATTTTATCTATCAATCCTATCAGCAGGGGCATGGCGCGCCATGCCCCTACCACCTGTACACATCCTTTCTGTGCCTCACCCTGAAGATTGTGACTGTCTTCTCTTTTTCATCAACTGTATAAACCACCCTGTAATCTCCTGCACGGAGTCTGCGTTTATCTTTGCATTTAAGTCTTATTGATTGTGGATAGGGAAAGGGGTTTTCTTGTAAAGATAAGATTGCCTTGTCAATCTTCAGAAACGCTTGTGGGGGCAGGCTGTCAAGTTCTTTTCTTGCTGATTTTTTTATAACAAGCCTGTACATTAAAGGCGGGATTTTCTCTTGCGGCTGTATGCCTCGTAATCTTCTTCGGGTTCAGCTATTCTGTCCTCGATTGCCTTCAAATCAGAAAGATCTTCAAGCAACTTCTCTACTCTGTTCAGTTCATGCATATCAAGAATAGCTGCAACCTTATGGCCTTCTCTGTCGGTGACGTATTGCTTGACCTTTACAATGTCTTTCTGTTTAAGTTTTGCAGCCATTAATTCTTCCTTTTTAATATCTCAACGGACTCAGGTTCCTTTTTATGAGGTATTTTACCATAAAAAAGATTCATGATATTTTATCTATCAATCCTATCAGCATGGGCACGGCGCGCCATGCCCCTACTGAAACAGTTCCGGCATCTCTTTTCTTGCCAGTTCCAGCCTCCTGTCAAACTCCATGTCGCCTCTGCCGAGGAAATTGAAGAGGAGTTTTGCAAGTGCGGATTTCCAGTTGCCGAGCAGTGTTCTGACCGTCCAGTTGAGATTGTATTTCAGCCCCCTTGTGAGTACAAAGAAGAATACCGCGGGCTCCACGGTCCTCTTGACAATGAAAAACAGCGTGTTTGTCAGGCCTGTGTGAACGGCATTCCTTTCAGCTTCGGGCTTGTTAAGAAAATTTATTAAAATCCTGGGGATATATGGTGTCATGTAAAGCAGTTTATTAAAGTATGTCCTGTTGATTTTAACCATATACCTGGTGAGATACGCCTCGGGGTCGATGATATTGTCCTTCAGCGCCCTCTCTGTGAGGAGGGTGCCGGGGAAGAAAGTCAGGTGCGCGAGCGAGATGGTATACGGCCTCTTCAGGCCGGCCATCGAATTTATGCTCTCCATCTGGTCCTCTTCTGTTTCATAGGGATTGTCCACTATCATTTCATAATACGGGGCCACCCTGCTCTCGGACAGGAGCGCGGCTGCCTTCCTGACCGAGGAGAACCTGACCTTCCTGTTGTAGATCTCGAAATTAACGCGGTCGCTTCCCGTCTGAACCCCCATAATGGCAAGGCTGAGTCCCGCGTCCCTCAGCATGAAGAGTTTCTCCCTGTCCAGCACCCCCGGAAAGACGCGCACCATGAAGGGCAGGCCTATATGCCGCTTGTATTCTTCACAGAATTTCCTCATCCACTCGCGGTCATGGGAGAAAAACCAGTCATCTTCAAAATTGATGTACAGGACATAGGGGTCTTTCTTTACGAGCCTTAGTTCCTCCATGCAGTTTTCAACCGACCTCTTTCTGATTTTCCTGCCGAACACCGTCATTGTATATGCATTGGCGCAGTATCCGCAGTAAAAGGGGCAGCCCCTGGTGGTTATCATCATGTGACAGGTGCCGCCGTAAAGCGCATAGCTGCGGAACAGTTTCGGATTCCGGGCGAAATTGTATATCTTCCCCCTGTGGAAACCGTAGAAATAATCCGGCAGGTACTCTATGACCGGCAGACGGTCAAGGTCTGTCTCGGGCAGGGCTTCTTTTTTTATTATGTCATCCCCGGTTCTCACCCAGATATTGGGGATGTCCGGGGGCACGTCCCTTCCCCTGTCCCGCAGGTGCTCAAGCAGCGACAGCACAGCGTTTTCGCCTTCGCCGCTGCATACGTAATCCGCATATCTTATGCACTCATCAGGCCTCAGGATTACATGAAGCCCCCCCCAGATCACCGGGATGTCAAAAGTTTCTTTCAAAAGCCTGGTGATATTCTTTGCAGGGTAAAACTCGATTGACATGAGGCCGATGCCTATCAGGTCAGGGCTGTATCTGCGGATAAAATCCTCAACGGCCGGATGAAGCGTGCTCTCAAGGTAGCCCGGTAGAAGCAGTATCCGCGCATCATGCCCGTGTGCACGTACATTTGCGGCGATGTACTTCAGCCCGACCAGCGAGGCGTTGGACTGTAATGATATCAGCAATAATTTCATTATGTATCTGCGGGTTATGCCGGTTTTTTCCCCGTAACGGGAAGGATGTAGTATATTGATATTATACCCATGTTGCGCCAATATTGTAACACCGCGGCGCAGTGGTGAGGAATGCGGTTGCATTCCGTCATTCCCGCCCCCGGCGATATTTTCATGCGCGGGCAGGGGAATATTTGACAAAATTAGTAGACTATTATAAATTTAAACCGTGCTTAAGTTATCAAAAAAGGGAGAATACGGCGTAAGGGCCATGTTTGAGCTGGCCAAAAACTATCAGAAAGGCCATCTTACGATCAGGGAGATTGCCGGGCGGCAGAACGTCTCCATAGCGTATCTCGAGCAGCTTCTGAATAAACTGCGCAAGTCCGAGCTGATCAAGAGCCGCAAAGGACCCGGCGGCGGATATGTCATCAGC
>WFVK01000165.1 GCA_015491705.1 Nitrospirota bacterium
AAAGTCAGGACATATCTGTCCGGGAATTCGAGAGATATCAGAATAGAGGTGACATTTGAGGAGAATCTCCTTGGAAGCGGTGGTACAATAAAGAAGAACTGGGATTTTGTGAAGGCGGAAGAGTCTTTTTTTATTTTTTATGCCGATAACCTGACAAACATGGACCTCGACAAGATGAGCAGATTCCATCATGAAAAGAAAAGGGACTTTACACTGGCGCTTTTTAGGGTGCCCAATCCCCGGGAATGCGGGATTGTTGAACTTGATAAGGATTCAACGGTTGTCTCGTTTACCGAGAAACCGGCAAATCCTGTTTCCGATACGGCGTTTGCCGGTGTTATGCTGAGCACGGGAGCCCTGGCGGATTTCTTCCCTGATAAAGACACATTCGACCTTGGTTATGATGTGCTGCCCCGGCTCGCCGGCCGTGCAGCGGGCTACATTACAGAAGATTATCTGCTTGACATAGGAACGCGCGAGAAACTGTACCGGGCTGAAGAAGATATCAAAAACAACAAATTTCGCATGATGAACGGAGCGACATAATGATTATTTCCCAGACACCTTTGAGAATAAGTTTTGTGGGCGGCGGCACGGACCTGAAGTCTTTCTATCACCGGGAAGCCGGCATGGTTATCAGCGCTGCAATAGATAAATATGTTTATGTGATAGTCAAGGAAAGATTTGATGAGAGGATATACATCAATTATACCCGTAAAGAGAGGGTCGATGATGTCTCGGAGATAAAACATGATCTGGTAAGGGAGGCAATGAAAAAGGCCGGGGTGACCAGGGGTATTGAGATAACAACCCTTGCGGACATACCTTCCGAAGGTTCGGGACTGGGCTCTTCAAGCAGCATAGCCGTGGGCCTTTTAAATGCACTGTACATTTTCGCGGGCAGTCAGGTCACGCCGGAACAGATCGCCAGGGAGGCATGCGAGATTGAGATCGATATCTGCAAAAAACCCATCGGCAAGCAGGATCAGTATATAGCGGCATACGGCGGTCTGAACAAGATAACATTTTACCCTGATGAATCCGTGACCGTATCGAGACTTCCGATCTTCAACAGCGACCTTTTAAAGTTCGGCTCCCACCTTCTGCTCTTCTATACCAACAAGACAAGAAAGGCGGACCAGATACTTAAAAAACAGAAAAAAGGGACAGAGAACAAACGCGAAACCCTGAGGGCCATGAGAGACCTTGTCCCGGGACTGGAACAATTCCTCATCCGCGGCAAATTTGACAGGCTCGGCAGCCTTCTTCATGAAAACTGGCTCCTGAAAAAGACACTCGTCGATACCATCTCGAATCCTGATATTGACGATATGTATGAGAAGGCAATGGCGGCAGGCGCCATGGGCGGCAAGGTATGCGGGGCCGGAGGGGGAGGTTTTCTCCTGCTGTATGTGAAGAAGGGCAAGCAGGATGCGGTCAGGGCCGCATTGAAGGATTACCGTGAGCTTCCGTTTATGCTGGATTCATACGGTACCAGGATAATCTTCAATGTGAGGAGTTATTCGACAAAGTAAGAGGAACTTTTAATGTTGTATATATAAAAGGGCATGAGAGCCTGCCGGCGATAGTTTAATGCAAGTGTAAGCCGAAAAACCCGCGGGTTATGACATGAAACAGAGATTCAGCCTGCAATACCTTGAGCAGTTGAAAGATTTGCTGGACGTCTTCCCTCATGAACGCTTCGAGGAGATCGGACGGGCCCTGCTGTCCGCATACCATGACGAGAGGCAGGTATTCATAATGGGCAACGGCGGCAGCGGTGCCACGGCATCGCATTTTGTCTGCGATATAAACAAGGGAAGCTGCCTGGAACTGGAAAAGCGTTTCAGGGTTATCTGCCTGAATGACAACATGCCGAGTATCCTGGCTTATGCCAACGACCTGTCCTATGACAGAATCTTTGTGGAGCCGCTGAAAAATTTTCTCCGGCCCGGCGATGTTGTCATCGGTATCTCCGGCAGCGGCAATTCGGAAAACGTGCTTCTTGCGGTTTCTTATGCAAAGGAAAAGGGTGCCCTGACCATCGGCCTGTCCGGCTTTGACGGGGGCAGGCTCTCCCGGATCGTGGATATACCCCTTGTGGCTGCCGTCAATGACATGCAGAAGGTCGAGGATATTCACATGATAGTGGTTCACATGCTGATGCAGTATCTCTGCAGCACACTGAATACGACGACTTAGCCATGAGCATGTCATTCCCGGCGGACGGCGCACAGGAATAAAAGACCCTACATGAGGGATATTATGAAATTATTGATGGTCAGGCATGGAGAGATTCTTTCCAATGTAAGAAAAATATATGCGGGAAGGAGCGCGGAGGAACTGACTGAAAGGGGGCTCGCCCAGGCGGCGGAAGTTGCGGAAAGACTAAGACACCGTGATGTGCATGCGCTGTATTCAAGCCCGATCAGGAGGGCGGTCCAGACAGCGCAGATCATAGGGGAGGCAATCGGCCTGGAACCAGTGACGGAGTATGCATTCCGGGAAATGGAGATGGGCCCGTGGGAGGGCATGTCCGAAAAAGATATTGCCCGCCTGTATCCTGAACAGTGGCGCATTTGGCAGAGCAGGCCTGCCGAACTGAAGCTGCGGGGGAGGGAAACGCTGGAAGACCTCCTGAAACGGGTCCTGGCGGGGATTCAGGACATCCGCCGGAGCATGGGGGAAGGTCGTCGTGTAGTGGTCGTCACGCATGTGGCGGTAATAAGGGTGTTGCTGCTCCGGCAGGAAGGAAAGAGCCTGAATCTCTATAAAAAAATCCATGTGCCGAACGCAGGGATTTTCGAGATAGAGTTGAGACGTTATGCCCGCAGATAGATTTTCAGTTACCGCCGTAGCCCCGGCCTGATTCACCGGAGGACCCGGTAATGATTTGCACCGATATTATTCAGAGTCTGAACCGTGCCGCCTGGCCAGTATTTGGATTTCCTTATCT
>WFVK01000166.1 GCA_015491705.1 Nitrospirota bacterium
AAAAAACCGTAGCCCGAATCATTATAAAATGGTAACATCAACCGGAATTTATTTTCCCGGATTTTTTTATTATATAATATATCTAAGTTATATCTACCGTTATCCTTAAGGGAAAAGTTCCGGGGGGGCGGATAGGACAACACATGAAACCGTCCGCCGGCGATACAGATTCAGAACCATACAACAGGTGCATATGCCATGATAACTATAGTCAGGGGCCTTTTTTTTATATCTCTGATAGTAAACCTTTTGTTTTACGCCTCGTCCGCCCTTGCCCAGTCCGAGGAAGAGATGCGGATTCTCCGCATGTTCTATAAAGAAGACGAGCTTGTTCTTGCGCCTACAAGGACGCCAAAACCGCTATCGCAGGCCGCAGAAAATATCACCGTCATAACTGCAAAAGATATAGAGGAGATGAATGCGCATACGGTTGCCGAAATACTGGAGAGGGCAACGGGTGTGTTTGTTGAGTTTTTCGGGCAGGATTTCGGCAGCGCCGCAACTCTTTATATCCAGGGATCCGACAACAGACACGTCCTCGTCCTGCTGGATGGAGTGCCCTATAATTTCATGAACGACGGAAATGCCGTAACAAATTCAATCCCTGTAGGGATAATAAAACGCATCGAGATCATCAAAGGGCCTGCATCATCATCATGGGGTTCATCCCTTGGAGGCGTGATAAATATCGTGACAAAGGATGCAGGAAACAACAGCAAACCCGCCGGCCTGATCAGTGCCTCATACGGCGAAGGCAACACCCGGGACTACAGCGCCGGAATCTCGGGCAAGGCAGGGGACGCGGGGTATTACCTGTATGCAGGCAGGCAGGATTCGGACGGTCTCAGATACAACAGGTACTTTGAAAGAGACAGCATTTACGCAAAGCTCAATATCCCGGTCTCTTCCGGTATAACATTCACGTTTACTATGGGATACAATGAACCTCACATTAATCACGGAGATATACCGAGCTATGACTTAACGGGAACCGGAATTACCCGCGCCTTTTTTACTACAGCGTCTCTCACCGCTGAGATCACCGAAGAACTCGGTCTCGAAGCAACTTTTTACAGATTCAAACAGAAATTTGTCCAGGGAACCGAAGTCCTGGGTACAGGGATATATGATTATCCCGGAAGCCTCTTTCAAAACAGTATATTCGACGAGAAAACAACAGGTGGCAGCGGCAAGCTTGTCCTGTCACACGATGTGCATACCATTGTTCTGGGCACGGACATCAGCCACGGAAGCCTTAATCAGAGAATCGAGACGGGACAGGACCTTCAGTCATTGGGAGCTCCGGAGATTTCCGAATCGGATTCCGGAATAAAGAAGTGGGCTGTTTTCGCCAATGACACAATCACGCTTGGAAATTTATCCATTACCCCGGGCATCAGGTATGACCGCAACAATGTTACAGGATCATTTACAAGTCCGAGCATAGGGGCTACATACAGGCTCGGCAGGCATACAATCCTCAGGGCCTCTGTGGCAAAGGGGTTTACATCGCCGCCCCTTGTGTTTACATCCGGAGGTGGATTATTCATCGATCCCAACCCTGATCTGAGGCCCGAAAAAGTCTGGTCCTATCAGGCAGGCGCGGAATCATGGATGTCGGACTATCTGAGGGTTAAAGCCGCCGTTTTTCATCATGACATGAAGGACGCCATTATAAAGGAGCTGTATGCCGCGGGTCCGCCCACATATAATGATCTGTACTTCAACAAGGGAAAGATTAAGCGCGACGGTGTGGAACTTGATGTGGAAACGGTCTCATTTCATAATATATCACTGAAGACAGGCTTTGCATATGTCCACAAGAGGCTCTATTTTGAAGAGGCCACATCTGAAGACAACTATGCCTGCAATATTGCCGTCAGATACGATGATAACAGGTCTCTATCAGCACAACTTGCCGGTAATTATATATGGTGGGACCGTATGGAGGAGGACATGGCAAAATATGATACGTTTATATGGGATATAAATCTCAATAAAAAATTTTACTCCACAGACAGGATTAACGGCAGGATTTTCCTTACCGTCCACAATATCTTTAATGGCTCCCATTACACATTCGGCGACCGGAAAAATCCGGGCAGATGGATGGAGGCAGGCTTCAGGTTAAGATTTTAACGGAACTTGCCGTAAGTAATTGTATGCCCGGTACTTACCGGGATAATCTCTATAACGGGAGGGAAACAATGGAAAGGGATGAAATCATAATACTGGACAGCGGCATTGACATGGATGAAATTGCAAGTTCAGGCAAATGCTGTGTTGCATCACAGGCTGCTGTAAGATAGCGCGGAGAAAAGGGGAGGCTGGCCTCCCCTTTTCTTAAAACCTTCACGATGAAACTCTCCCGCTACATCAAGGTATTTCCCTTTGAAAAAAGGCCCGGCTACCTGCTTCTTTATTCCACAAAGAAAGCCTCGATAACCCTCGTGAAAGAAGAGGCCTTCGACTCCATTGACAGGGGCACGCTGTCTCCCGGCAACGAGGCAATGCTGTCAGAGCTCGGCATGGTCGTGCCGGATGATGAAACCGAAAAGACAGAGGTCAGCGGCTTCATGGATGAGATCAACAGGAGGAATCCCCGGCTGAACATCTCCGTGATCCTCAACCTCGACTGCAACTTCAACTGCATATACTGCTATGAAACCGGCATGAAGGGCAAACTCTACATGACGGATGAGACAGCCGCCCTCCTGACGGGCTTCATCAAAGAGAGATTCACCCCTGGGAAGAACTCACTGAACATAGATTTTTACGGTGGAGAGCCCCTGTTAAGCGCGGGCCTGATCAAATCAATTTCCGCGCAAATGAAGTCTTTTGCAGAATGCAGGGGAGCTTCATATACCTTCACCCTTGTCACAAACGGCTCCCTCTTCAGGAGGAGGATTGCAGAAGACCTCGTTTCAATGGGTCTTAAGGGTGTCAAGATTACCATGGACGGCCCTCCGGAGATTCATAACGCCTGCCGTCCTTTCAGGTCCGGCGCCGGCAGCTTTGACACCGTCATAAGAAACATACAGGAGACATGTGATCTTGTCAACGTTGCCGTAAGCGGCAATTTTCAGAAAGCCAACTTCGGGAAATTCCCCCTGCTCATGGATTATCTGGAGCGCAAAGGGCTTACCCCGGACAGGATATACGAGCTGAAATTCGACCCCGTGATGAACCGTAGGGCCGGGAGAAAACCGGCGGCTGATTATACGGACGGCGCCATGACCGTAAATGAGCCGTGGGTAATACGGGCGGGGACATATCTGAGAGCCGAGGTGTTAAAAAGGGGATACAGGACTCCGAAAATCTCACCGAGTCCCTGCCAGGTGGAGATAACGGATTCTTTTGTTGTAAATTTCGACGGGGTTATATACAAGTGCCCTGTATTTATCGGCAGGGACGGCTTCGCTATAGGAGACCTCCGTAATGGCGTGAGGGATTACACCGCTGCATACAGGCTCGGCATCTGGAAGAACAGGGAGTGTGCGGACTGCGAGTACCTTCCCCTCTGTTTCGGGGGATGCAGGTATATGTCTTATGTGAGAGATGGAAATATAGACAGTCTCGACTGCAAGAGGGCATACCTTGATGCCGCACTTGAGACCCTTGTCAGGCAGGACATACTTTACGGACAAAAGAAACCCTAATGTTGCATAAACAGGCAGCGGAGTCTGCCGGAAAAACCCTGTTGGGGGTTCAGGGTTCAGGGTTCGGGGTTAAACGGTTGTAAGGCGAGGTAGGGTTACCCCCTCCCCTTAAGTTAAGGGGAGGCCGTGAGGGGTTATTTGATATGCCCTGCGAAATATTTCCCTGATCTATCGCAGATAAAGCTTTCCCGACAGACCCCGCCCCGCCGGCGATAATCTTATGCCATCCTGCAAGGTTGATTTAATT
>WFVK01000167.1 GCA_015491705.1 Nitrospirota bacterium
CAGATGTGTATAAGAGACAGGTCCTTAACGACATATCCCGGAAAGACGCCGGCTTTGATGCCGATACCAATATCGTGACCCTCATCGACAGCAAGGGAGATGTCACCGCGTACCCTTTGATGAAAAAGATCGAGGTCGCCGGTGTTATCCTGGACAGGCTGCTGCAGTATCATGCCTCCAAAGGCCGGTAGGGGCCGGCTTATTCAAAGTCCGCATATATTTCGCCGAAGTTTATTCCCGCAATGCTTTTTTTCCGCCTGTACCTGTTTTTCACCGACCATTTGGCATCAACAAGTTCAGGTGCGTTTATGCCGTTTCGCAGTGTCAGGAAGGCCTCTGTAAACGCGGCAAGGTGGTCAGCCGCTTCAACGATCTCACCGTCTCTGGGGTTGAACCTGTCCTCATTGAAACGGCTGTTTATCTCATCCGATCTTTTCCTGCGTTTCTTGCCGTTGATCATCACGATACTGGCGAATTCATTCTCGGTAAACATCCTCATGTCGGGATGCCACTCTTTGGGGATCAGGTTGTAGACCTCTTTCTTCATCTGTTGTTTCTCGTAAACCTTTATCATCTTTTCAAATTCCCTGATGGATTTCTTGACCGGTGAGATTATGTCTCTCGTGAGAACCTCGGGCAGGTCATGAAACAGGCCCGTAAAAAAATTATTGATACACCTGCTCCTGCATGCACGGATTTCAAGCGAGAAAAGATAACATAATATCGCGACGATCAGCATATGGCCGAGGACCGATGTCCGGGGCACCATGTGCAGGTGGCTCCACCTCACCTGGAATCTCAGTTGCCCGCAGAGCGAGACGAAGTTCTGCAACCTGGCATGCTGCAGCAGTTCCCCAAGTCCCTTCAGGTCGAGATACTCTTCCTGCCTTCGCTCCAGGTCTCTTCCTATCTCCGCGATCTCGTAACCCTCGGGGTTTGCATGTTTAATGATTTTGAATTCCCATTTGGTGGCGTAGAAATGCGCGGCAGCCAGTATTCTCCTGTTCACGTTTTCCCGTGAATCCGAGAAATAATCCCTGAACCTCCTGCTGAAATCCTTTCCGAGCGGTGATATAACCGGTTCCAGTTGCTGGTAGACCCATTCATTCAGTTTTTTGTAGCGGGAGGGGTCTTCCCTGATTTTATAAAATATCTGCGGCTTGAGGTCCGTGATGACGAGGCGCTGCAGGAATTCAAAGATGCCTCCCTCGATAATATCAATCCAGTTGAACTCCTTGTTGCCGTTTTCGAACTTGCCCAGGATATAGGCGATTATCATTTTATGAGACTGCTTGTCCAGTTCCCTCAGGTCCACGGGGCGGATCTTGTCGTTCCACCTCTGCATGTTGGCGGCATCGAATATTCTTAAAAGGAATGATTTTCTCAACATAACCTTAACAGCGGCATTAAAACTGTTTAAGTATCCGTCTGATTTGCGCGATGTCTTTTTCGAGCTGCGCGGCGAGGTCCTCGACCTTTGAGAACTTTATCTCATCCCTGATTCTGCTGATGAATTCGACCCTCAGCGTCTTTCCGAGGAGTCTGCCTTCAAAATCCAGGATATGGGTTTCAAAACTGAACTTCTTGTCTTTGAACGTGGGGTTGCAGCCTATATTTGTGGCCCCCCCGTAGACCTTTCTGCCCACTTTGACTTTAACGGCGTAAACACCGTCTTTCGGAAGCAGCTCGTTTGCAGTGGAGAGATTGGCCGTCGGCGTGTTCAGAAGACTCTTACCCCTTTTGGCCCCTTCTATGACCACGCCTTCCACTGAATACGGCCTGCCCAGGAATTTCGCCGCCTCCTCAACCCTGCCTTTTGCAATCAGGGTTCTGATCCTTGAACTGCTGACCACTGTATTGTCTATCCTGATCTCATCCACAACCGTGACGGAGAATCCGTATTCTTTGCCGAGCGCCTTCAGCAACTCCGGAGAGCCTTTTCTGCCTTTGCCGAACATGTAGTTGGAGCCGATGAGTATCTCCCTGACCTCGAGCATACTGCAGAGGATATTCCTTATGAAATCTTCCGCCGTTATGGAGGCGAACTCCTTCGTGAAATTTATGCAGATTATAACGTCGATGCCGCAGTTTTTTATCAGCCTGATTTTTTCCTTATACGGTGTAAGGAGCTTCGGGGCCCTTTCAGGGGCGATAACCCTCAGCGGATGAGGCACAAAAGTGAAAACGACCGACGTGCCGTTGTTTTTCCTCGCCCTTTCTATAAGCATGCGGAACAGGGCCTGGTGGCCGAGGTGCACGCCGTCGAAGTTCCCGATCGTCAGGACTGGATACGGCAGTTTCTGCCTTACATTTTCTATTCCGTCGATTACCTTCACGTCTGACAATCTCCTCTCTTTACATTACAGAAAAGCATCTCCCGCCCCTTTATGCCACATCAAGGCTTATCCCTGCAGGCTGATTACGCGCCCCTGCCGTGGTTTAATGATACGCCGTCAGCCTTGACAATTCCACTTTCTCCTAATAAAATCTTTAAAAGATCGGTAACATATTGAGAATTAACTAATAATGATATTGCTAATGACATCTCTTTGTCAATCGGTGCTTAAATTAAAGACCGTCTCTCTTTCCTGCTTGCAGGAGGCTGCAATAAACCATGGCTGAATTGTTAAATATAAACTTTCCCCAGCCTCGACCAAGGAGGTAATGCCAAGAATGTCAAAACAGAATATCTCCATCCTGGTAGCCGAGAACAACCTTCCCGATATTGATATTATCAAATCGACATTGGCCGGCTACGATGATATTAATTACAGTATCGACATTGCAAGGTCATGCACCGATGCGCTCGCAAAGGCTGCGGACAACCGCTTCGACCTTGTATTGATGAATCAGCATCTTCCCGGCATGGAAGGGATATCCATGCTCAAGGAGCTTACGGAGAAAAAACTGGGCATGCCCGTGATCATGATAGTTGCAGAGGGAGAAGACCGGCTGGGGGTGCAGGCGATGGATAAAGGCGCCTATGACTACCTGACCAAGAGCGAGATAAGGACGGAGTCGCTGGGCAGGGCTGTACGCAGGGCCATACAGAGAAAAAAGCTCGAGGAGGATATAAAGGAATCCCTTGCAAAGCTGGAGAGCCTGGCTATCCGGGACGGGCTTACGGGCCTGTATAATCACCGCCATTTCCGCGAGGTGATAAGGCAGGAATATAAAAAGGCGACAAGGCACATGCAGCCCCTGTCGTGCATAATGCTGGACCTCGACCACTTCAAGGCCGTAAACGACAACCACGGCCATCAGTTCGGCGATTTCGTGCTTGCCCAGTCCGCTGAAATCCTGAGACGCCTTGTCAGGGATACGGACTTTCTCGCGCGGTACGGCGGTGAAGAGTTTTTCATTATATTGCCGAGCACGGACCTGCACGGCGCCTTTATACTGGCGGAGAGGATACGTGTTGCATTTGCAAATAATATATTCAGGAAAGGGAACATTTCGGATGTAGTCACAGTGAGCATAGGGATATCATCCACTTCCGATGATAATGTAATAAGCGATGAGGACCTGATCGCCAATGCGGACAAGTCCCTGTACCGCGCCAAGTGGAGGGGAAGAAACAATGTATGCACCTATGAGGAGGCGGAGCTGGAGGAGGCCGCCAGCATAAAGGAGGACGTTAAAAAGATAGAAGACTTTCACAAGAGACTCAGAAACATCAACGAGAATATAAAGGAAAACTGTATAGGGTATGCCCACGATATACTGCGGGATATCGAAAAGGGGTGGGATTATATAACCAACCATTCCGTCAGGGTCAGCCGTTATGCCGAGAAACTTACCAGGGAGCTGCTGATATCCGAGGAAGATGTCAATGTAATCAAACGCGCTGCGCTGCTCCATGATATCGGCATGGTTGGAATCAGTTCGGAGATACTGAAGAAAAACGGCAAACTGACGGAGGAGGAGTATAACGTCATAAAAAGACATTCCAATATAGGCGTCAAGATAATGGAAAAGACCAGGCTGTTTGAGAAAGAACTGCCCATAATACTTTATCACCATGAAAGGTTCGACGGCAGCGGCTATCCCCACAGGCTGAAGGGCGATACCATCCCCTGCGGGGCGCGTATACTGGCCATTGCCGAGGCATTCGACGTCATCGTGTCGGACACGGCCTACAAAAAGGCCGGCTCACCGGAGAATGCCGTTAAAGAGCTCAAGAAATGTGCGGGCAGGCAGTTCGACCCTCATATGGTCAATGCCTTTGTCAGGATTATCGGAAAAGAGCAGTAAGTTTTTTCCTGATTCCCCGCAAGGTTTTGCTGCCGGACGGGAAGACATCCATACATGTCGTTCTGAATTTATTTTCCGAATCTCCGGAAATCAGTATGTTGAGGGACCCTGAAGCAGGTTCACATTAAATATTGCATAAACAGGCGGAATAGCCTGCCGTAACACCCATGAACATAATTGCATTCTGCGCCAGCCCGCGAAAAGACGGCAACACGGAACTGCTGCTGAAAGAAACGGTAAAAGGCATAGAAGATGCCGGCTTCAGTACGCGGATATTCAATCTCAACTCAATGAACATCATGCCCTGCCAGGACTGCGGCGGGTGTGATGAAACCGGGACATGCATTTATCATGATGACATGGATCATATCTATGATGCGGTCAGGTCGGCGGACAGGATCATCCTCGCCTCCCCGATATTCTTTTTTTCTCTCAGCGCCCAGGCAAAGCTCATGATAGACAGGTGCCAGAGCTTCTGGTGCGAAAAATACCTGCTTGATAAACCCCTTCAGGCGGGGGGGAG
>WFVK01000168.1 GCA_015491705.1 Nitrospirota bacterium
CCAGCTAACCCCTGAACCTCAAACAGGGTTTTACGCCGGGCTCTCCAGCCGGTTTATGCAACGTTAAGGTTAACTATCACCGGCAGACTCCACTGCCTGTTTATGCAACATTAATTGTTAAGCCGAATATTCACGGTGATGAACCGCGGGCTTTTTTATAA
Organism: Nitrospirota bacterium; assembly: GCA_015491705.1. Classification (GTDB taxonomy): domain Bacteria; phylum Nitrospirota; class Thermodesulfovibrionia; order UBA6902; family UBA6902; genus JAADFS01. Next base: position 162 of record WFVK01000168.1, read on the forward strand.
AGATCAATGAGAATCCCTTCCCTGAGCCCGTAGTTGCTCACGGTGATTTCATCAAAACCGAATGCCTCCATCAGCTTAAGAAGTATAAGCGTTCCCGGCACGATGATGTCAAGCCTCGCGGGTTCGAGGCCGATGTATCTTGCCCTTTCCATTGACGGCATGACCGATATGGCGGAGTAGATGCCCTTCACCTGATCCAGGCGGAGTCTGGACTTATGAATCCTGTCATGCCGGAATGTCACGAGGTTCTGCGTTACAGCCGACAGGGTTGTTATTGTGCCCGCGGTGCCGATAAAAACAGTGTCCGGGCCCCGCAGCCCTGAAAAGCGCTCCACTGCCGGCGTGATCCGCCGGGAGATATCTTCTCCCATCTGATTTAAATCCCTGACCGCGGGCGGATCCTCTCCCATGTACCTGCCGGCCAGATACACCACCCCGAGGGGCAGGCTGCATACGGATAACGGCTCCCCATTGCCGGCGAATATCAGTTCCGTGCTGCCCCCCCCGATATCAGCGAGCAACGCGGAGGCAGGCACAGGCATATCCATCAGCATGCCCGAGGCCGTCATCCTGGCCTCTTCTTCGCCGCTGATGATTTTTATGTCGAGCCCTGTCACCTGTCTTGCCTTTTTTATGAAGTCCGCGCTGTTCGCGGCCTCGCGCAGGGCGCTTGTTGCAACGGCTGATGTCCGGCGGACATTCAGGCGTGATATGGTATCACTGAATCCTTTAAGCGCCGCCAGGCTTCTGTTTACGGCATCTTCCGACAGGCGGCCTTTGTCATGAATGCCCTCGCCGAGCCTTGTGATTATCCGTTCGGAGTGAATCTCCCGGAAAGAGAAAGTGTTTTTCGGCAGGTCGTGACAGACCTCTGCTATCAGGAGCCTGAATGTATTTGTGCCTATATCTATTGCAGCGAGGGGGTTCCTGTTCACAGGGAAATTATAAGACAAACACAGGATTTTTGCCGGCCCGTCTGATTCCGCCTGCCCCGGAATCAGACGGCCGCGCCTTCTCTCAGGAAGCGCTCCGCCCGGTCTGCCGGCAGGGGTTTGCTGATCCAGAAGCCCTGGATATGGCCACAGCCGTTTTCCTTAAGGAATTCCGACTGTGCCCTAGTGCCCACCCCCTCGGCGATAACTTTCAGATTCAGATTGTATGCCATGGCAATTATCGCTTCAACTATGGCGGTGGCGTCAGGGCTCTCGGCAATGTCGCTGACAAAGCTCCGGTCGATCTTCAGCCTGTCGATGGTGAACCGTTTCAGGACGCTCAGGGACGAATACCCCGTGCCGAAATCATCGATTGACAGGCAGATGCCTTTCCGCTTGAGCTGCCGAAGGGTCATCATAGTCAGTTCGGTCTCCTGCATTACGGCGCTTTCGGTAAGCTCCAGTTCAAGGCGTTCCGGTGCAAGCCCGGACATTTCCAGGGCTGCATCAATACTTGCCATGAAACACGGGTTCTGCAGTTGCCGCTGTGAAACATTGACCGCTATATTGATTTCCTGCAGGCCGGCATCCTGCCAGGCCTTGTTCTGGAGGCAGGCGGCCTGCAGGACCCACTCCCCGATGGGCAGGATCAATCCTGTCTCCTCGGCCAGGGGTATGAAGTCCGCGGGCATCATGAATCCGAGCTCCGGGGACTCCCAGCGGACAAGGGCCTCCATGCCCGTAACCCTGCCTGAGACCAGGTCGATCTGCGGCTGGTAGTACAGGACAAACTCGTTATGCTCCAGCGCCTTCCTGAGTCTCGATTCAAATGCCATATATTCCAGTGCCCTGATGCTCATGGCAGGATGATAAAACTGAAAATTATTCCGCCCGAGCTCTTTTGCCCGGTACATGGCGCTGTCCGCATTCCTGAACAGCGTAACCGCATCGACGCCGTCTGAGGGATAGAGGCTTATCCCGATGCTTGCGGTCAGCATCAGCTCGTGTCCCTTGAACCTGAAAGGTTCAGACAGCGCCGACAGGATTTTCCCTGCTACTGCGGCCGCATCCTCCATTTCACTGATATCACCTATGAGCACGGCGAACTCGTCACCGCCTGGCCTGGCGATAGTGTCCGCTTCCCTCAGGCATGATTTGATCCTCTTTGCCACGTACCTGAGCAGGAGATCGCCGATATGATGTCCGAGGGAGTCATTGATAATCTTGAATCTGTCCAGGTCGATAAACATTAGGGCGAGTTTCCTGTCGAGGCGTTTCGCGCGTTTCAGTTCCTGGCTGACCCTGTCATTATACAGGTGGCGGTTCGGCAGGCCGGTCAGTGTATCTGTCGTGGATAAATGGGATATCCTTTGATTACGTTTTTCAAGAAGACTGTTTGTTGCGCGCAGTTCCCTCGAATTCATGTCAACCGCGCTTTCCAGCAGGCTCCGTTCAAGCTCATGATGATTGTATACCTGATCGATTTCAGCGAGGAATTTCCGGAACCTTCCGGACTGAAAGGCCGGTTCCGAGGTATAAAACTCCCCAAGGCACTCCCTGAGTTGCGTCTCCAGCAAATGATTCATGACGATTATCCCTCTTGTTCAGAATTATGAAAAAAAGCCTTATACGCGCCGGCTCCGTTTCCGCTACTTATATAATCGTCAATTGCAATATTTTTCTTAAATGGGTTTTCTCATCCGGCAACTGATGAACCAATAATTTTTATTACTTAGTATCTATTGCGGAAAGTCATTATCTGATCAACCCGCTGTCATTTCGAACGAAGTGAGAAATCTTAACTCGTCGCAATATAAAGATTTCTCCC
>WFVK01000169.1 GCA_015491705.1 Nitrospirota bacterium
GCGTCATTTCGACCAGCGGGAGAAATCTTTATATTGCGACGGGTTGAGATTTCTCACTTCGTTCGAAATGACAGCGAGTTGATCAGATAATGACTTTCCGCAACATGAACTAAATACGGGGTGATAGGTGATAGAGGAAGGGGAGATTCCTCGGAGGGGCAATATATTAAGGGATCAAAGAATGCGGTATTAATCCAGATTTGGACAGCAGTGACCGGGAATACAAACGCAACAACAGGGGAAATAGCAAAGAAGCCCTATCAAAGGAAAAGAAACAGAGATTATAACCACAGGAAATGAGATTCGGATAACAGGAGAAAACCAATGAAGCATACAAAACCTGAACTATGCAGGGCCTCCGGGAGGCAAAAACTCCGGGGGGAGATTATCACCGCATTAATCTCACTATTCCTCATCTTCGGACATGCAGCCCATGCGCAGGATATGCCCTTCAGAATCAACGGCATGGATGTAAAGGAATATTTGATTGAGAAATATAACCTTCGTAAGCATAACGTAAGTTCCACACTACAGCAGACACCGAATGGGCCAAAAGGATATTTAAGCATCAGCGGTATGGGAATTAAGCCGAAATTTATGCCTGTGGAAGAGAATATTCAAGCCCGGGCAAGGGCAATAGCCAAAGCATTTCTTAAAGAAGAGGCACGTTTGTTCGGTATTACCAATATGGATGAAATACGGGAAATAAGTGTGGAGACTGACATATGTAGTGTGGAAAGCAGAAAGCGTTTGGGAATATAAAATAGATGCGTTTACAGGAAAGATATCAGAAAAAACTCCGGGATGGGTCGAATAATTAACCTTAACGTTGCATAAACCGGCTGGAGAGCCCGCCGTAAAACCTTTATAAAGCGATGGGATATCGGAAATACGTCTCTGTTGCAGGAAGTAACGGGGAGTGAAATTGCAAAAGAGGTTGATATGCGTGCTGAATATTTCTTCAGGGAATCGCAGATAAAGCTTTTCCGCCGGGCTCTCCGGCATGCGGGTGATGGTGTTATGCAACTGTAAGGATAAGGCAGGAGCGGAAGGGAGGGGGGCCGGCCTGAGGATATGGGGTTATCAGGGAGAAGAATATTAATGCAACTGCAAGGGTAAATGGAGAGGAATCGTTGACAGACAAGGGAAGAGACTCAACAGGGGTTTTTTTGCTGAATCTTGGAGGACCTGATTCCATTCAGGCAGTCAGGCCTTTCCTTTATAATCTTTTCTCGGACCGGGACATCATCAGGCTCGGGCCCGCCTTTGTCCAGAGGCCTGTTGCATGGCTCATATCAAGGCTCCGTTCAAAAAAGACCGAAGAGATGTACAGGGCTATAGGAGGCAAATCCCCCATACTTGATATTACAAGGGCCCAGGCCGCCGCGCTTGAAACAGCGCTTGACGGTTCACGGTTCAGGGTCTTCATCGGAATGCGCTACTGGCATCCCTTCATAAAAGACACTATACGGGCCGTTACCGCTGAAGGCATCCGCCATGTTATAGCCCTCAGCCTTTATCCCCATTATTCAAAGGCAACCACAGGCTCTACGCTCAACGAATTCAAAAGACATGCAAGGGACACGGGCCTCAGCGTCAGGTACGTCGACAGATGGTATGATTTCCCGCCTTACATAGAGGCCCTTGCGGACCTGATCGCCAAAGGCACAGCCGGATTTGAAGGCAATGACTTCCATATCATCTACAGCGCCCACGGCCTGCCCGAATCCCTTATCCGTGCAGGGGACCCTTATCTTGACCACGTAAAGTGCACCGTGGAGAAAGTAAACACGAGGCTTTCTTCCCCCCCGTATAATATCCCGGATATAAAATGGGAACTTTCATTTCAGAGCAGGGTCGGGCCGGTCAGGTGGCTTCAGCCTTCCACAGAAGAGACCATTGAACGGCTCGCCGGGGGCGGCTGCAGGAATCTGTTTGTTGTGCCGGTCAGTTTTGTATCCGACCATATTGAAACGCTTTACGAGATAGACATACTCTACCGGGCCATGGCAGAAAAATACGGTGTTACCCTCAAAAGATGCGAGGCCCTGAATACATCGGAAAAGTTTATAAACGCCCTTAAAGAGCTCGTTGTCCTCAATGCTGCATAAAGGGCCTGGAGAACCCGCCGTAACACCTGTTTACGGTTGAGGGATTCACGGTTCACAGGGGGCAACGGTCGTACTGCGATGAAGCCGGGCAGTGGATATGCTGCGCGGTGTTATTTGACAACGAGTTCAATGTCAGGGATTCGTTCCCTGAAGGCGACCCTTATACAATCGCTTTCACACCCTGCACAGTGGCCGACGCATCTGATCACTACGCGGTTGCCGCTTACCTCGATTAATTCCACAGAGCTGTCATGCGGCTCAATAAGCCAGTTTACGTCGTGCAAGACATCCATGACTATCCTTTCGATTCCGCTCACGGTTGAACCCCCGGGAAAATGCGCAACAGGCCCGCCGTGCGCCTAAACTGAACGCCTTATCCCGCCGGGATCCGGTGTCCTGCTCAGGGCCTGATTTCTCAGCGCTTCCTCTATGGTGTTGATAAGGTTGTCAATGTTGAATGGTTTCATGAGAAATGCAAATGCGCCCAGCCTGAAGGCTTCCTGTATGACCTCAACGGGCGCATATGCAGTCATCAGTATGACCTCGGTATCCGCGTATCTCGTTTTTATCTCCCTCAGGGCGCTTACGCCGTTTGCCGCCGGCATCCTGAAGTCAAGCAGGACGAGATTGACTGAATAATTGGACAGGTGCCTGAGCCCCTCTTCCACGCCGACCGCCGTGGCAACGGCGTACCTGTCCTTTAACGCATACCTGAGAAACTCCAGCAGTTCCAGATGATCATCTACAACGAGAATCCTTGCTGTCCCGGACATGATATTCCTCCCTTTATGGATTGTCCTCCCCCGGCCAGGCGTTGACGCCCATATCAAAAAAATATACAATGTATAGCATGCAGGGCAGGGGTTGCCGGCACCCCCGCCCTGACAAAGAAGCATCGGGCAATGCCCTGATGCCCCCGAGGTAAAATGTGCTTTTCAACAGAATATGCAGTGATAATGCGTTTGTGCATGCCCGGCCC
>WFVK01000170.1 GCA_015491705.1 Nitrospirota bacterium
ATAAAGGACAGGCCCAGCAGGATGCCTCCCATGGAGGCCACCTTTCCCGGGCCGACCCTGTCCTGCAAACGGCCCGCGGGAATCATTACTGCGGCGAATGTAACAAGGGCGAATGAAAAGGCCCACTGGGTTGTCGCACGGCTCCAGCCGAATTCCATTTCAAGGGGCCTTACAAAAACGCTGAATGCATAAACAGTCCCTAGGATTACCTGTACGATCAGCGCTCCTGCAAGCACTCTCCAGCGGCGTGCTGCATTATTCTCCGGCATAAGTATCTCCTCTTTGTTTAAGGATTAGTCATCAGGTTACTATTCGGGCGGATTGCTGCGGAACTTTAATAAATCTCGCATAAGCCGGCAGGGGAGACTTGTCCGGAAGGTCATCGGGAGGCGGAGGCATGAAACTTCATGGCTCAGGCGTTCCCCCCCAGGGGACGCCTGACCAGGGGCTAACCGCCGATTATGCTTTTGTCTTCCTCCATGGCCTCGTAAATTTCCCGTTGCAGCACGGGATAGGTAACCGATATCCACTTGTCGCCGAAGTGATGCGAGAGGATATTGATGGCCTGGGAATCATCCGTTTCTATAATAAATATTATCTTCAGAGGCGACTTGCCCACAACCTCGTACCTGTCGATCCTTTTGCACATCTTGCGGAATGTCTTGTCCTTGCCTTTCTTATACCAGTCCTCCCTTTCACTGTTTATTTCTTTCATGGAAATATTTTCTTTTGCATCAAATATGGCTACATAAAGCATGACACCCCTCCTTCCGTCAAGCAGTATAAAATACCGTCGGCGGGGCAGCGGAGTGAAGATTTTCCGGCAGGCTCCACTGCCCGGTTTATGCAACATTGATCAAGTTAACCCTTGACGCCTTTCCTTCCGTCTATCAAATTCTCCACAACGGACGGATCAGCGAGTGTGGAGGTATCTCCTATCTCCTTTTCCCTGCCCTCGATTATTTTTCTCAGTATTCTTCTCATTATCTTCCCGCTCCGCGTCTTGGGAAGCCCGTCCACAAACTGGATCGCATCAGGCTTTGCGATGGGCCCTATATCCTTCCTGATCTGTGCGACAAGCTCTTTCTCCAGGTCCGGGCTTCCGCTGAACCCGCTGTTCAGTATAACAAAGGCATATATCCCCTGTCCTTTCACCTCGTGCGGAAAGCCCACAACAGCCGCCTCCGAGACCGCCGGATGCGCGACAAGGGAGCTTTCGATCTCTGCGGTGCCGAGCCTGTGTCCCGATACATTGATCACGTCGTCTATACGGCCGAGGAGGAGATAATCTCCGTCCTTATCGATCTTTGCCCCGTCGCCGCTGAAATAATATCCCCTGAACTGGGAAAAATAAGTTTCCCTGTATCGTTCCGGATTCCCGTAAATTGACCGCGCTATCCCGGGCCATGCATTCCTGATCACCAGCGAGCCCTCTTCGCCTGTGGCTGCCTCGGTGCCGTCAGCCTTGAGTATCGCCGGCTCTACCCCGAAAAACGGCCTGCCCGCATGTCCGGGCTTCATCGGCACGGCACCGGGAAGCGATGAAATGAGAATGCCGCCTGTCTCCGTCTGCCACCATGTATCCACTATGGGACATTTCTCCCGGCCTATGTTTTTGTGGTACCACAGCCATGCCTCGGGATTTATGGGTTCACCCACGGAGCCGAGCAGCCTGAGACTGCTGAGGTCTCTCTTTCTGGTCCATTCCTCACCTTCCTTTGCAAGCGCCCTTATCACCGTAGGTGCCGTATAAAAGATATTCACCCCGTACTTTTCCACTATCTCCCAGAACCTGTCGGGCGCGGGATAAGAAGGCACCCCTTCAAACATTATGCTTGTCGCTCCACAGCACAACGGCCCGTAAACGATATAGGAATGCCCGGTTATCCAGCCTATATCAGCCGTGCACCAGTAGGTATCCTCTTCATGATAATCAAAGATGTATTTGAACGTAGTCGCCGCATAAAGCAGGTACCCCGCGGTTGTATGGAGCAGTCCCTTGGGTTTTCCCGTGCTGCCGCTTGTGTATAGGATGAACAGGGGGTCCTCGGAATCCATGTGCTCGGGTTCGCAGAATGATGATATATCTTCTGCGGCGAGTTCGTCTTCAGCGAAGAAATCCCTGCCTTCTTTCATGACGACTTCTATCCCGGTGCGCCTGAACACGAAACAGCGCCGTATATCGGGGCTTTCCTCCATTGCCGCGTCTGCATTGTTTTTCAGGTGTATCACCTTTCCGGCCCTGAACGAACCGTCCGACGTGACAAGGATTTTCGCCCCGCAGTCATTGATCC
>WFVK01000171.1 GCA_015491705.1 Nitrospirota bacterium
AAAGTAACCCCTCCCGGCCTCCCCTTAACTTAAGGGGAGGCCGGGTAACCCCCTTAATCCCCCTTAAACTAAGGGGGAAATATATCTCCCCTCTCAGGTTAAGAGGGGCCGGGGGAGTTATCCGATCAATTTCTCCTCCTGCAATAAAGACTTATTTTCAGTACCCCTTCGCCTTATAACCCTTGAACCCTGAACCCCTGAACCTCAAACAGGGTTTTACGGCGGACTCTCCGGCCGGTTTATGCAACGTTAAGGTCAATACTCCGACTTCAGGCTCCTTGTCATCAGTTCTTTCACTGCATCAGGGGGGCTCTTGCCCTGCCTGATAACCTTGTATATCTGCTCTATTATGGGCATTTCCACCCCGTGCCTTTCAGACAGCTCATGGGCTGATTCGGATGTGGCGACACCTTCCGCCACCATTGTCATGTTTGCAAGTATGTCCTTTAACCGCTCGCCTCTGCCGAGCCTGAGGCCCACCGTATAATTCCTCGAAAGCGTTCCCGTGCAGGTGAGGACAAGGTCGCCGAGCCCGCTGAGTCCCATGAAGGTCTTCTCCACGGCTCCCATTGCCACACCGATCCGCGTCATTTCCGCAAGCCCCCTTGTTATGAGTGCGGCCCTTGTGCTGGAGCCGAGGCCGAGCCCGTCGGATATGCCCGAGGCTATCGCCATCACATTTTTAAGGGCCCCGCCCAGCTCGGTACCGATTACATCCGCATTGGTATATACCCTGAAATAATCCGTACTGAACAGGCGCTGCAGTTGCAGCCCTTTTGCCCTGTCTTCAGAGGCTATGGTAACCGCTGTGGGGCGCTTCCTGATAACCTCGGCCGCAAAACTCGGCCCTGAAAGCACTGCGGCCTTCCTGCCCGAGACCTCTTCTATAATACCCGAGACCGTAAGCAGTGTGCCGTTCTCTATCCCCTTGGACGCACTGACTATCAGGGCTCCGGCGGGTATATGCGCGGAGCCCTTGTTGAAAACCCTCCTTGTGTGCTGCGTCGGGACCGCATTGACAACATATTCCGCATCTCCCAGGACCTCTTCGATATCCGGGGAAACCCTTATCCCGGACGGAAGGGGGACATCCGGCAGGTATCTGCTGTTTATCCCGGTTTTTTTAATATCCCTCGCAAGGTCATCCTCGTAGACCCACAGCGATACATCATTGCCCTTGTCCGCGAGCAGGCAGGCGAGTGTCGTGCCCCAGCTTCCGGCTCCCATAACTGCAATACGGCTCATGATATGCCCCTTAAACGAAAAGAACCGCCCTGAAACAGGCGTAAGAAATGATAACAAAAAAGCAGGACAATTACAAAACCCGACCTTGTCGTTAGTTAGGTGCTCCGCTTGTCTTCGGCCCGCTCTTCTGCTAATATCATTAACATGGACACGGGAAACATTCTGCAGGCCGTCATCCGGGAAGCCGGCTTTCTCGGCCTGAAAGTCGGCATATCCGCGGTTGTTCTCCTGGTCTTCTGGATCCTGGCCAATGTGACAAAGCGGGCCATAATTAAAATCTCCGGGAGACTGGGACTGGAGCCCAACCTTGCCCTGCTGCTTGCCCGTACGGCCAAGATAACCCTGATTATCTTCGGCATCATCACGGCGCTCGGGACCCTGGGGGTTAATGTCTCAGCCCTTGTGGCCGGGCTCGGATTAACCGGTTTTGCAGTGGGGTTCGCCCTGAAGGATACCATCTCCAATCTCCTTGCAGGCGTGCTCATCCTGCTGTACCATCCGTTCGGCACAGGGAACCGCATAAAGATATCAGGTTATGAGGGCACCGTTGTATCCATTGACCTGCGATACACGGAGCTTGAAGGTGACGGCGGCAGAATACTCATACCGAATTCCAAGCTGTTCACCAACCCGATAGTGGTTATCAGTTAATACCCTCATGTTGCATAAAGGGGCGGCGGAGTCCGGCGGAAAATCCTGCCCGGAGTCCAGGGGTTCAACGGTTATGTATGATGGATTCATTTGAGGAAAGAATTAATCGTGCGGCATCCCTTATCGAGGGGGCGCAATGGATTACTGCGTTTACAGGCGCGGGGATTTCCACGGAATCCGGTATCTCTGATTTCAGGAGCAGGGGCGGTGTATGGGACCGCTACAGGATTGTCACATACCAGGAGTTTATTTCAAGCCGGCAGGCACGTGTCGAATACTGGAAAATGAAAAAGGCCCTTTTCAGCGAGATGAAGGATGCAAGGCCCAACAGGGCGCATGCGGCCCTTGCAGCGCTTGAAAGAGCAGGAAAGCTGAAGTGCCTGGTAACACAGAATATAGACGGTCTTCACCAGGATGCCGGAAGCGGCAATGTCATAGAGCTTCACGGCACAAACAGAAAAGCGGTTTGCCTGAGCTGCGGCAGACAGTGGCCCATAGAAGACATCCAGGAGAGACTCGATGCAGGTGAGACCGATCCATCGTGCGATGAATGCAGGGGCTTCATAAAGCCCGCAACCGTTTCCTTCGGCCAGGCGATGCCCGAACGGGAAATGATAAGGGCGTATGATTGCGCCCTGAGATGCGACCTGTTGATAATGATAGGTTCATCCCTTCAGGTGGAACCCGCTGCATCCATTCCCCGCGAGGCACACCGCACCGGGGCAAGGCTCATCTATATCAACCGCACCCCGACCCCCACGGACCATCTTGCGGAGGTGCTCTTCAGCGAAGACGCCGGCGAGGTTATGACGGCGGTGCTTGAGGCGCTGCGGCCGTAGTCTCCCCGGGGGCTGTTACGGATTTACAGTTTTTATAGCCTGTTAAGCCTTTCTGATACCCTGTTCAGACAGTCCGGGCTCATGATAAAATAAACACATGGAAGCCAAATCTTCAAGGGCGCTCCAGGTAAACCTCCGGGACTACCGCGTGGATGTTACCGTTGAGCCGAGGTACTATGTCATACGGGACGTGATGTCCAGGTATGACGGCCTGCAGAAGGTGCTGAACACCTTCCTTACCGAGCTTTGCCATCCGCGCAAGAACCGCCGGTTTATCGTAAATGAAGCACGGACGTTTTCACTCGGATATTTCTATGACCTGAAGACACACCCCCGGGGGCCGGATGCAGCGAGGCTCTACGTGGATATCGCCGTCGACGCCGTTGAAAACGCGGGGGAGACGGATGTGAGGACCGCATCTTTCCACAACCTGTATCTCCTGCTGCAGAGATTCATAAAAGAGGGCGGCCCTGCGCTGGACAGGTTTCTGCCCGTGATATACTATGGCTTTGACCGGATAAGGGAATTTACCGAAGACAGTTTCTCCCTTATCGTCAGGGGCTATTACCAGTTGAACAGGCTTGCCGCCGCCTTTCTTGAGAATGCGCCTCCGCGTGCGGATTTCAGCTCTGTTAATTCACTGCTGGCGAGGTATTTTGAATATACCTTTTCATACTGGCTTTCCGAAGACGACCCGCGTGAATGGTTTGCGAGGGAGATCTCCCGGGATATTCCCGCTGAAATATCCGGATTTTTCACCGCCGTCTCGCACGCCCACCTGACTGAATGCAGGGGGCGGCTGCGGGAAATTACCGGCGGTCCGGACGGGAATCCTCATGCCGCTCTCAGGGAACTCCTGAGCCTTCCGGGATACGGCGACATAGTGGCCATATACAGGGGACTGCCCGAGAGGATATTCGAATCGATCGGCGATGAAAAGCTCAGGCATCAGTATAAACTGATCTTCCTCTTTCACAACATGAATATAGCCGGCCTCTCCGGTATCCACGAGGACACCCTGAGGGAGATCAACCGGAGCATTGAGTGGCTTATCAGCCACGAGGACCCCGAAGATGTGCAGCGCTTGATCGAAAAGACCTTTGGTATCCTTAAAGACAGCGTGGATAAATTCCCGGATACGGTCCTGAAGACGGTTTTAAACATGGGGAAGGGTGTGTACAGGACCGACGAGAGCGACCTGGTCAGCTTCTTCAACCGGTCGGTGGTGCTGCTGGGTTTCCAGACGCCTGATTTCAGGGGGATCAGTGAGGACTGGCAGATACGCAGCAATGAGGCCCACCTGCAGAACATACGCACGTGGATGGAGCTGATAGCGCTGAATCCCAAGTGGTCCAAGAAACTCCTCTCCTCCCTGATCATACATCTGTCGCTCAGCGGGGTGCTCATCAAAGACACCGACCTGTTTCCGCGGGATATCACGGCTTTTCTGAACAGCGACATCAGGCCCGTGTATAACCTTGTAAAACAGCTTATGCGCCTGTTCCCCGCTTATTTCAATGAAATCGGCGCAGAGGGACAGCTCAGGGACATATCCACGAGGATCGACGAGATATGCAGGCGCAGGGATATTTTAATACATTTTCTCAGAAAGCAGAGCCATGTCGAGAGCTCAAACAAGACCGTCTCGCTGATCGAGGCTGTCCTTGATTTCTGGAGGACCAGGTCGAAAAGGCAACTGAAGCCGTATCTACCGCAGAATATATATGAACGGATTGATACGGAGGGGCCGTATATCGACGGTGTACATAAGGTAATAAACCATGTCTTTCAGAGCAGAGGGCTGGCCGGGGTCACCGGCCTCCTGTCGCTCGGGGACGATTACCTGCCTGAACTCAGGGAGAAGTTCCCCGAAGGGCATGAAACCGATATTGAAAGGGTTGCGCTCGCCATTGCCTTTTACAGGCTGCTTTACCGGAAATACAACCGCGCTTTGTATGACATAGATGATTATATCGCCCATGCGCAGGCGTCCCTGCCGCTCAAGCTCAACGGCCTGAAACAGGCCCTTTCCGAGAAGGATACATTCAGCAGGATATCAGGGCTGCTTGACTGCCTCAAACAGTTGAAGAAGATAATACAGTCATCCGATGCCTTCGAGGTTCGTGAGGACATCTACAGGAAGCGCCATATCGCCGCGGATATACCCTCGATGTACGGCAGTTACAGCGAGGCGAAATTTGATGCCATGGGCCTTACACTGAGGCTGGAGGCCCTGGTCAACGCCCTTTTCGAGGAACTGATAGAAGAGTTCGACCTCGACTTTATCACCCACGCCACATTTTACCGGATATACGAATGCCTCAGGCTCTTCAACACCGCGTTGAACATAGACGGGATACCGGCCACGGAGTTCGGAAACCAGCTTGACCTGCTGAACAAGTCACTGAATATCAAGCTGGTCACCTTCTCCCAGTACGTGGATATATTCCGCGGTCTGACGCGCGCGGTCCGCGGCATAGTGAGCAATTATTTTGATAATATCCACAGGCAGAACCTGCTTGAGATATCGGAATATCTGCCCGCGGACAAACTCCTGCCCAAATACAGGCTCGAGGCGGACAGCCGGCATGAACTGTTCCACAAGGTCTCGGAGATATTCCTGAGGGATACAATAGCTTCCTCCCTCGGCATACAGCGGCTCGACCTGTTTCTGTCGAGGGTTTTAAACACACTCTATACACAGGCCGAGAAGCTGCCCATGGACAGGCACTATCTGCTCCTTACGTACAATCCGGGACATGCGGTGACCTCCATGGCAGAGCCGGACTGCGGGCTTTTTGATATTATCCACCTGGGCAACAAGGGTTTCAACATAGTAAGGATGAAGGGCCTGGGCCTGCCCGTGCCGCCGGGGTTCATAATAACCACGGAGGTCTTCAGATGCAGGAAACTCATAGAGGATTACCCGCCCGCACGGAGGAATTTCAGGGAACAGATAGACCGCGAGATATCCAGGCTCGAAAGAGAGACAGGGAAGAAATACGGCTCACGGGAGAACGCGCTCCTCGTTTCAGTAAGAAGCGGCGCCGCGGTGTCACAGCCGGGCATGCTTGATTCCTACCTGAACGTGGGAATGAACGAGGACATTGTCAGCGGCATCATCAGGCAGACGGGCGAGGAATGGTTTGCGTGGGACTCATACCGCAGGTTTCTCCAGTCATACGGCATGTCTTTCGGCCTTGAACGGGACAGGTTCGACGCAGTGATAGGTGAGTTCAAGAGGAGATACGGGGTCCCGCTGAAAAAGAACTTCACACCCCGGCAGATGAAAGAGATTTCAATGGCCTACAAGGAGCTTATCCGCTCAAACGGCATCAGGATCGAGGAGTCCCCGGAGGAACAGTTATACATAGCCATACAGCGTGTGCTCAATTCATGGAACTCCGAAAAGGCGCGGACATACAGGAGGATCATGGGTATCTCGGATGACTGGGGCACAGCGGTCACTGTGCAGCAGATGGTCTTCGGCAATCTTTCGCAGCGTTCCGGCTCGGGTGTTCTTTTCACGCACAGCCCGAGGTTTTCGCAGGACCTCCTGAGGCCGTGGGGCGACTATACAACAGGCAACCAGGGCGAGGATGTGGTCTCGGGGCTGGTTACAACTTATCCCGTGTCGGATTATCAGGCGAAGATTGAGGGAAGGCCCGTTGATCTCACGCTGCAGAGAAGATTCCCCGAGATATACAGGGCACTCAGGGAGATTGCCAAGACGCTGATCTATGAATACCAGTGGGCCCCGCAGGATATTGAATTCACCTTTGAAAGTCCGCGGAGCGGAGACCTTTATATCCTGCAGTCGAGAAATATGGAGATGAAGGAGGCAAAGAAGCTGCCGTCGTTTGAGAATGTGCGCGAGATGGAGGAGAAACTCATCGGCCACGGCATCGGGGTCAGCGGCGGCGCGCTGTCGGGCAGGGCGGTGTTCAGCCTTGAGGACATATACTACTGGAAGAAGACCGATCCCGCCACCCCGCTGATACTGATCCGCAACGACACCGTGCCGGATGATATAAAAGAGATCTCCGCGGCTGACGGGCTTCTTACGGCGCGCGGGGGCGCAACCTCGCATGCAGCCATTGTGGCCAACCGTCTTGACAAGACCTGTGTTGTGGGCTGCGCAGACCTCGTGTGCATTGAGAGAGAGAAGAAGTTTGTTTTAAACGACAGGACCGTCAATGCCGGTGAATTTATAAGCATCGACGGTTCGGAGGGTTCCATATACCTGGGAGAAATGAAGTACGGATAAACATGAATGTGTTAAATGAAAGGAGTGAATGGATCAATGGGTGACGGTACGGAATTAAAGCTCGGGATAAACGGCCTGGGCAGGATAGGGAAACTCACATTATGGCATCATGTAGCCGGAAAGCATTTCAGTGAGATAGTCGTCAACATAGGGAGGCAGGTGGGCAGGTCATTGCATGACATAGCCCATTATATAGCAAGGGATTCTACGTACGGCTCACTTGCGAGGTATCTCTATGGGTGCAGGGCCGGGGGAGAGGTCATCTCTGATGTGGATGAATCAGAGGGCACCATGACCGTAGACGGTGTAAAGGTCACCATACTCAGAGAATCGAGGAACCCGGCGGAGCTTCAGTGGGGGCGTCATGGCGCCAGCCTGGTTGTCGATACCACGGGCCGGTTTCTTGACCCCGCGCAGCCTGCGGACACTGAGGGCGGTGCGCTCAGGGGGCACCTTGAGGCAGGCGCGGAGAGGGTTATACTGTCAGCCCCTTTCAAGATAAAGGACAAGACGAAGCCGATGCCCGATGATGCAGTTACATGCGTCAGGGGCATAAATGATCATGACTTTGATCCCTCCCGCCACAGGATAATCTCTGCTGCGTCGTGTACCACAACGTGCCTGGCTCACATGATGAAGCCGCTCCTTGATGTCCTCGGGGCAAAGAGGATACTCACGGCGTCAATGGCCACCGTTCATGCCGCCACAGGCTCGCAGCAGGTCCTGGACAGGCTCGCAAAACCCGGTGCGGCCGACCTCAGGAAAAACAGGGGCATACTCAATAACATAATACTGACAACCACGGGTGCAGCCGGGACGCTCGGTCTCGTCCTGCCCCAGATGAAACAGATCGGGTTCATGGCGGAATCAGTTCGTGTTCCCATCAGTACGGGCTCCCTTATCATCCTCGTGGTCAACATACAGGAGGATGAGTCAAAGGCATCCATTAACAGGCAGGTGATTAACGATATATACAGGCAGGCCGGCCTCGCACCGGAGGGGCATCTTGTTTATACTGATGAGCAGAATGTATCTATGGACATTATCGGGATGCCGCAGGCGGCGGTTGTCATAGAGGGGCATGAGACCCATACCAGGACAGCCGAGGTAACCGTTGACATCAACAGGCTGAGCGGCATAAGGAAAGAGATCCTGGAGGGCCTTGAGGATGTGGAGGTCAGGATACCCCTGACACAGGCGGTTATTTACGGGTGGTACGACAATGAAATGGGCAATTACGTCAATATGCTCGGAAAGCTGACGCTGTTCATAGCCGCATCATCATAATAATGATGGAAACGGGTCGTCCCCGCCCCCTACGATTCGGATTTTACGAGTGTTCCGCGTTTTGAGCCGTACCTGAAGACGGTGACACCCTTGCAGCCCTTTTCATACGCGAGCAGGAATGCACGGGCCACGTCATCCCTTGTGGCCCGGTGCTTCAGGTTTATTGTCTTGGAAACGGCATTGTCTGTGAATTCCTGGAAAGCGGCCTGAACCTCGATATGATCCTCGGGCGGTATTTCATGGGCGGTGACAAACAGCCTTTTGACATCACGGGGGATTTCCCTGAACCCCCTTAAGTTGCCCTTTGCCCGGATTTTCTCAATGAGCCCGGGGCTGTAAAAGCCCCTCTGTTTTGCAATCTCAAGGAAATACGGGTGTATCTCCTCAAGCTCTGTTTCAAGGACGAGCCTCTTGTATGCAACGGCGAAAAGCGGCTCGATGCCGCTTGAACATCCTGCTATCAGCGAAAGGGTGCCCGTGGGCGCGATGGTCGTTGTGGTTGCGTTTCTTATGCCCCCTTTCCGTGATATCTCCGGTATGTCGTATACAGAGCCCCTGAAATTCGGGAATGCCCCGCGCTGCCCTGCAAGCCCGATGGATGCATCCCTGGCAGTGTCCCTGATAAAGCGCATCACTTCCCTTGCAAGGTTTAACGCCCTGTGTGAATTGTACCTGATCCCGAGCTTTATCAGCATATCCGCCCATCCCATGACCCCGAGTCCTATTTTCCTGTTGCCTTTGTGCATCTTCTCTATCTCCGGGACGGGGTATTTGTTTGCATCTATTGCATTGTCGAGGAATCTTACGGAAAGCCGGACAATGCGGGCGAGAAGGTCCCAGTCGATTTCCATTGTCCGTTTTCCGTTTTCCGTTTTCCGTGTCCGGGCCTTTAATATCCTCGATAGGTTGACGGAACCGAGTATGCACGCCTCAAAGGGCAGCAGCGGCTGTTCGCCGCAGGGGTTTGTGCTTTCAATCTCGCCGATATGCGGGGTGGGGTTGTCCCTGTTGATCCTGTCTATAAATACAAGGCCGGGGTCCCCGGTGGCCCATGCGCTTTCGACTATTTCGTTAAAGACATCCCTTGCACTGAGACGGCCTGTTATCCGGCCGCTGCGGGGGTTCAGCAGGTCATATTCCGTTCCGTTTTTCAGCGCCTCCATAAAGGCATCTGTTACTGCTATGGAGATGTTGAAATTCAGCAGCTCTTCCTCGCGGCGCTTTGCCCTGATGAATTCGACAATATCAGGGTGGTCTATTCTCAGTATCCCCATGTTGGCGCCCCTCCTGGCGCCGCCCTGTTTTATGACTTCGGTGGCCGTGTTGTATATCCTCATGAACGATACCGGGCCGCTGGCCACGCCGCCGGTTGATCTTACGATATCGGATTTAGGACGAAGCCTGGAAAAGGAAAAGCCCGTGCCCCCGCCGCTCTGCAGGATAAGGGCGGCGTTTTTCAGTGAGTCGAAGATGCTCCTCATGGAGTCATCAACAGGAAGGACGAAACATGCGGCGAGTTGTCCAGCATCCTTGCCGGCGTTAATAAGGGTGGGGGTGTTCGGGAGGAAGAGAAGCCGGTTCATCATGTCGAAGAATTCCGCCTCCCACTCCCCCGGGTCACTGCCGTAAATCCGTTCGGAAGATGCAATGGTCCGCGCCACCCTGTGCAGCATCTCCTCCGGGGTCTCGATGATATTGCCCTGTTCGTCACGGAGGAGGTAACGGGCCCTCAAAACCGTCAGGGCGTTTCCGGTGAGATTCATAGAAAAATTATATGAGGTGCCTTATTATATCCTCCATCAGCCTGCGATATCCCTGTAACTTTCCAAATATAATTTGAGCAACCTCTTCCTTGCAGTTGTAAAATTTCCCGGAGACTTTCAAGAGGATTCAACCTGCCTTTCCTGCTGTCAATAATCTCATCCATTGATATTTAATAATAACTATTTCATGTTGCGGGAAGTCATTATCTGATC
>WFVK01000172.1 GCA_015491705.1 Nitrospirota bacterium
ATACATCTTGAGAATATGCTCAAGCTTGCCCGGATGGGCGCAACGATAGCGCCGCCTGTGCCGGCCTTTTATCAGAGGCCGGAAGGGATTGATGACATTGTGGACTTTGTTGTCGGAAAACTCCTTGATTGTTCAGGTCTCGGGCATAATCTTTTCAAAAGATGGGCATGATGGTCACGGGGGCTCCCCTCTTGCCTCACCGGGGGCGGCTTTTCTTTTATGGTTGTAAATCGTGCCTGAAATATGGTTAAATAATTTTCCATGAAAAATATCTATCTCATAGACGTAACAAACAGGGACGGCGTGCAGACATCCAGAATACTGCTGAGCAAGCTCGCCAAGACAATGCTCAACATCTATCTGGATGATATGGGAATATTTCAGAGCGAGATAGGCTTTCCAACCCTGAAGCATGAAATAAACTATATAAACGCCAATATCGAGCTTGCAAAAAGGGGAGTCATAAAGAACCTGCGCCTTGAAGGATGGTGCAGGGCGGTGCCCGAAGATATAGAACTCACCTTCAGGAACTGTCCTGACATCAAACACCTGAACATCTCGATATCCACATCCGATATCATGATTGACGGCAAATTCCAGGGCAGAAAGACATGGAAAGACATCCTGAATTCCATGATCAAGGCCCTGAAAGTGGCGAAAGATCTCGGTGCAGAAACGGTAGGAGTCAATGCAGAGGATGCATCAAGGACAGAGACAGGCAAGCTTATAGAGTTTGTTCTGGCTGCGAAGGAGAACGGAGGGGACCGCTTCCGTTACTGTGACACCCTCGGCGCAGACGATCCTATAACAATCTATGAAAAAATAAAGAAAATTGCAGAGGTTACGCAGTTTCCCCTGGAGATGCACTGTCACAACGACCTTGGAATGGCCGAGGCCATTTCCCTTGTCGGGGCCCAGGGGGCCGTGGAGAGCGGGGTCGATGCATACATCAACACAACGATCAACGGTTATGGTGAAAGGGCTGGCAACTGCGACCTCGTTTCCATAATCCTTGCCCTCAAATACTCGCACGGATTTGAGGACAAGATGCACCTTGATGACAAGGTGGATCTGCGGAAATCATGGAAGATCGCGCGGTATGCATCATATGCATTTGACATTCCCATCCCGATAAAACAGGTCGGCGTAGGCGCCAATGCATTTGCCCACGAATCCGGCATCCATGCAGACGGTGCGCTCAAGGACAGGCGCAACTACGAGCTTTATGATCCTGAGGATGTAGGCAGGGGCGAACCTGAACTGGTTCAGACGGGCAGGATAATAACGACCGGAGAATACGGGGGAATCAAGGGATTCAGGCATGTATATGACGACCTCGGCATACATTTTCATGACGACAGGGAAGCAAGAAGGATACTGGAGCTGGTTCAGTATGCAAACCTGCACACCCAGAAAACCCTTACGGATGATGAACTGAGATTCATAGCGGAAAATCCGGACATAGTAGCCAGAATACTGACGGTAACCCCGGGCTAAATCTTAATATTAACCTTAATGTTGCATAAACGGGCGGGAGAGCCTGCCGGTAATATCTTTTTGATTGAAAAATGTACAGGATAACACTCATTCCGGGAGACGGTACGGGGCCGGAGATTACAGAAGCGGCAAGGAGGGTGCTTGAGGCCACAGGTGTCGGCTTTGAGTGGGACATCCAGAATGCCGGAGAGGATGTATATGAACAGGAAGGTACCCCCCTGCCGGAGAGGGTGCTTGAGTCCATCAGAAGGAACAGGGTCGCCATTAAAGGCCCCGTCACAACTCCTGTCGGCACGGGCTTCAGGAGTGTTAACGTAACCCTGAGACAGACGCTGGACCTGTACAGTTGTGTCAGGCCCTGCAAGACATACAAGGGCGCAAAGACAAGATACGAGGACATCGACCTCGTTATCTTCAGGGAAAATACAGAGGATCTTTACGCGGGCATAGAGTTTCAGAAGGATTCCGGGGGCGCAAAGGCGATTATCGATACTGTACGGAAGATATCGGGCAGGGTGATCCGGCAGGACTCCGGAATCAGCATAAAGCCCATCTCCGTGTTCGGCACAGAGCGTATTGTCCGGGCCGCATTTGAATATGCAAGAAAAAACAGGAGGCGCAAGGTAACCGCCGTGCACAAGGCAAATATCATGAAATTTTCAGACGGATTGTTCCTTGAGGTGGCAAGGGAAGTCGCCCGGAAGTATCCTGATATTGAATTTGAGGACAAAATCATTGATAATATGTGTATGCAGCTTGTTCAGAAGCCGGGGCTTTATGATGTGCTCGTGCTGCCGAATCTCTATGGTGATATAGTTTCTGACCTTGCTGCAGGACTGGTCGGGGGACTCGGGCTTGCTCCCGGCGCAAATATCGGCGATGAATACGCCGTATTCGAGGCCACGCACGGAAGCGCACCGAAATACAAAGGTCTTAACAAGGTCAATCCCCTGGCGGTTATCCTCAGCGGTGTCATGATGTTAAGGCACCTTGGTGAGACTGAAGCGGCAGACAGACTTGATAATGCAGTAGCCTCCGTAATCGAGGAAGGCAGAGATGTCACTTATGATATGAAGCCCGCCCCGGACGACCCCGGAGCGGCAACGACATCAGGGGTGGCGGATGCTATTATATCAAGGATCACATAATAACGTATGGACCCTGACCCTATAAGTTTTCTTGTTATTATACTCTGCATCATCCTGATTGCCGTACTCTCAAGTTCTGAAGTAGCATTTATCTCCCTCAACAGGATAAGGCTGAGGCATCTCGTTGAGAAAGGCAACAAAAATGCAAAGATCGCCCAGAAGATACGCGACGAGCACGACCGTCTTTTCAGCGCTGTAATCCTGTCCGGCAACCTCTTCACGGTACTTGCAACGTCGGTCGGCACCGCGCTGGCGATAAGCCTGTTCGGAGAGGACATCGGGGTTGCCATTGCGACGGTTGCCATCACCTTTCTCACGGTCATATTCGGCGAGCTTGCGCCCAAGACATTCGCCGTCACCCATGCCGAGAGCATCTCACTGGCAATGGCGAGGCCGATCGAACTGTATATCAGGGCTATATCACCCCTCGTATGGGTCTTCAACAAGCTCTCAAACTCAATAATACAGCTCTTTGGCGGTGAGGTGAGGCCGGCCCCGCAGCTCCTGACAGAGGAAGAGATGAAGGCGATGATAAAGATCGGCGAAGAGGAGGGCACCCTTGAGAAGGAAGAGAAGGAAATGCTTCACAACGTCTTCGCATTCGGAGACAAGAAGGTTACCGAGGCCATGGTGCCGAGGACCGAGATTGTCGCCATCTCTGAAGACGCCGTTGTTAGTGACGTGCTTTCTCTTGTCTCGGAGGAAGGTTATTCACGCTATCCCGTGATCAAGGAGACGGTTGACAATATTACAGGGGTCTTATATGTCAAGGACATCCTGAGGAAAATGGCGCGTGAAGAAGTCCCCGTGAATACCCCGATAAAGAGCTTTGTGAGGGATGCCTATTATGTGCCCGAGAGCAAAATGGTCACGGCACTGCTTGACGACATGCAGAAAAACAAGTTTCAGATCGCGATCGTCGTTGACGAGCACGGCGGCACGGCCGGTCTTATCACACTTGAAGATATAATGGAGGAGATTGTAGGGGGGTTGCAGGATGAGTTCGAGGCGATAGAGGCTGAAAAAGAAGTGGAGATTGTTGATGAAAGAACCTTTGTCGTATCAGGCTCAACCGGACTGGATGAGATTAACGAGCTTATAAATGTTGAACTGAAAAGTGAAGAGTTTCATACCATCGGCGGCTTTCTGTTCGGGCTCTTCGGGCATCTTCCAAAGATCGGCGAACAGCTCCGTTATCATGACCTGAGGTTTCTCATCCTCGAAATGGACGGAAAAAAGATAGAACGGATAAAGATAACAAAAATTTAGGTGACAAAAAATATTAATCACTGTAAAATTATCATTAAAAGTTGCGTAACCGGGGGTAATTATGGATGATCCTGACGATCCTCTTGTAACTGCGAATGACGTACCGGCATATCGTATTGTTGAAGAGAAGATAAAAGAGATCGATAACTCGATTATTATATTCCGTGTTTATTACTTCTTCAATACCTTTATGTACAAATTCCAGTTAATAAAAAAAGACAGGATGTGCGTGCTTGAAATTCCCCGGAGTCTCCTTGAGAATATCAGCAAAGACGGTACAACATCGGAACAGGAACTATCCAAGATACTGACCCTGAAGATTGAGAATTCCGACTGCTGGACGGAAATCAGGGGATAATTTTATACAAACGGAATATGACACCCTGTGGGGGTGAAAGTTCAGCCTGCCATGTCCCGGAAACATATCAAGACATACTCTGTTCTGCTTGCCGGCGGAACAGGCTCAAGACTGTGGCCTGTCTCCAGGGAACTCCTGCCGAAACAACTGGTTAACCTGGCGGGGGACGATTCACTGATTCAGAATACCATCAAGAGGCTGTCTCCGGTCCTTGACGCGGAGAGGATGAGAATAGTCTGCGGGGAAGAGCATTTTTTTGAGGTGGCGAGGCACCTTGAAGAGATAGGTGTGTCGCCGGAGGGCAAGATAATCACCGAACCCTGCGGGCGCAATACCGCACCCGCCATTCTTCTTGCCACCCTCAACATACTGAAAAAGGAAAAAGACGCCGTGATACTGGTCTTCCCTTCGGACCATGTCATCGGCGACATTGATGGATTCCACGACTGCCTGAGAAAGGCGGTATCACTTGCGGGCATGAATTACATAGTAACCTTCGGCATCAGGCCTGCTTACCCGGAGACGGGCTACGGGTATATAGAAGGCGGCAGGAAACTGAAAGAGAGCGCCCTTGCAATAAAGAGGTTCGTGGAAAAACCGGATGAAGAAACCGCCGCTCATTATGTCAGGGCAAGGAATTTCTTCTGGAACAGCGGCATGTTTGCCTTTAAGGCATCCGTCCTGGTAAAGGAATTCATGTCTCTTGAACCGGCCCTCCTGAAAAAAATAAAGAAAGCGGTTTACAGGGGCAAAGATATTTCATTTGAAGAATACAGCAAGTTGCCCGACATATCCATTGACTACGCGATAATGGAGAAGACCCAAAAAGGCGTGGTTCTTCCATCGGAGTTCGGATGGAGCGATATCGGCTCGTGGAAATCCCTCTACGATTTTCTGCCCAAAAACAGGGACAATAATGTAGTGGAAGGCGATGTTATCCTCAGGGAGACAAGGAACTGTTTTATCAAGGGAGACGACCGGCTTATCGTGGCAAACGACCTTGATAACATTGTAGTGGTCGAAACGCCTGATACCGTTTTTGTATCGAATCTGGACAAAAGCAAAAACGTCAAGTCAATAGTCAGTGAGCTGAAGAAACAGGGGCGCAAGGAATACAAGGCACATACAAAGGTTTACCGCCCGTGGGGGACATACACCATCCTTGAAGAAAACGCGCATACCAAGATAAAACGAATTGTTGTTTACCCGGGGGCCAAGCTGTCCCTGCAGATGCATCACCACAGGAGTGAACACTGGATAGTGGTTCACGGCACGGCAAAGATTGTAAACGGCGACCAGACCATCTTTCTGGAGGAGAACCAGTCGACCTATGTGCCCAAGACCACTCCCCACCGCCTCGAAAACCCCGGGAAGATCCCGCTCCACCTTATTGAAGTCCAGATAGGCAATTACCTTGAAGAGGACGATATAGTGCGTTTTGATGATGACTTCGGAAGAGAATAGACAGGGAAGATACAGGGACGGGGTTGCCCGTCCCTGTGCATTACTTACATTACATCTGCATAAATACCTCGTTGCCCGTTTATGC
>WFVK01000173.1 GCA_015491705.1 Nitrospirota bacterium
AATTATCACCGGGGGCAGCAGCTCAAACCGGTTGAAACAAAATATCATCCGGCGCTCTCCCGGCGGCGGAATATATCATTCTTGACCCACAGCCAGAACAGACTCCTTCCGCCCTTCAGCGCCGCCCTGAGGTCATTGATATTTCTTAATGCAAGCAACTTCCTCAGCACGAAGCCGGGTCTTGAATAGAACTTTTTAAACGCCATCCGGCGGAGTTCCGCGACTTCC
The DNA here is from genome assembly GCA_015491705.1 of Nitrospirota bacterium. GTDB lineage: Bacteria > Nitrospirota > Thermodesulfovibrionia > UBA6902 > UBA6902 > JAADFS01. The sequence continues at coordinate 229 of WFVK01000173.1, forward strand.
TCCCTCGTCATTGTATAAGGGACAAAGGCCGCCCCCTGATAGGTAAAATCGGTGAGGTCACCGGACATTGTCCCATACCTGTCTATGTTGTCGTAAAGCTCTGTTCCCGGAAACGGGGTAAGGGCATGAAAATTGGCAATGTCCGGATTCAGTTCGCAGGCGAACTCGATCGTTTTGAGTCCGTCCTCAAAGGTCTCGCCGGGCAGGCCGAAGAGAAACGGCGTATAGACCGTCAATCCCGCATCTTTGGCGGCCCTGACGGCAGTGCGCGTCTGCTCGAGGGTTATGCCCTTGCGGACCGCGTTCAGGTTTTTCTGCACACCGCTTTCAGCACCTAAGAGTATGGCCCAGCACCCGGCCTCCCTGAACGCCCTGAGGAGAGGACCGTCCACCTGGTGCACACAGGCGGACGCAAACCATGTGAAATCAAGCCTGCGCCTCTTTATCTCCCCTGCAATCTGCATTGCCCTGTCATAATCTGCAGCCAGCGTGTCGTCGATAAACTTTATCTCCCTGTAGCCCTGCCTGAGGCACAGCTCTATCTCCTGCATCACATTCTCCACGCTGCGGAAGCGTATGCCGTGTTTTCTCTCCCTGTCGATCTGGAAACAGAAGATGCATCGCCGGTTGCATCCCCTTGCGGTGATGATGACGGCGACCGGTTTCCTCCTGTAGGTCGCGGGCGGGGGGATATAGTCCCCTGCATCCCCGAGGAGCTCACGCGCAGGGAAAGGCAGTGAGTCCACATCCGTAATGAGCGGACGGGGGGGATTTTTTACTATTCTGTCGCCTGCCCTGAATACAGTGCCTTCAACTCCATTAAGGGATTCGCCACGGGACAGCCTGTCCGCCATTTCGACCATGGTGATCTCGCCTTCGCCCGTAACGACTGCATCTATATCCGTGGAGTCCGAAAGGCATCTCTCCTGCATTGCTATGGGATACGGGCCTCCAGCCGCTATAAAGACACGCCGGAGTCTCCGCCTGATCTCCGATGCAGTGTAAAGAGCCTTTTTCCATCCGAAGGCCGTGGAATAGATGCCCGCAATATCAGGCCTGTAGGCGGTGAGTTCATTCATGATCTCGTCGTGTTTCATGAATGCGCCGTTCAGGAATCTCACATCATGCCCCGCCCTGAGCAGGGAGGACGCGACATAAAGCGTCCCAAGGGGCTGCCAGTAGTTGATCTGTGAGCCCGCGGTCTTTGAGGAGAAAATCTCTTCAGGCACCCATGAGGGTATGATAAGGGCGCATTTCATATGGCTATGCCCCTGCGGGAAGGACTTCCCTCTCCTTTCGAGAGGGTTTTCCGAGGATGTCTTCAGCCACCTCAATACCTGTCTCGATGGCGCGGTCCATGTTGTAGTATTTAAACATCCCTGTCCGGCCGATGATGTGGAGATTCCGGAAATTCTGCAGGTATCTTAAAACCCTCGAATAATATTTTGTATAGCCGACCTCAAACAGGGGGTAAGCGCCCGGGACTCTCACCACGCAACTGCCGATCACCTCGTTCTCCTTAATGGCCAGCAGCCTCTCCAACTGTTTAACAGTCAGCGATGCCAGTTGGTCGTCGCTTAAATTCCATGTGCTGTCGCCCCTGAAACAAAAGTATTCCGAGACTATGTGTGTCTTCCCCTCAGGCGCCATATGCGGACTCCAGTTTTTAGGTTCATGAATCCTGCCGAGTCGCATATCCTGCTCGGGCAGATACATCCACGTAAGGTCGGTCACCCTCTCACGGTCAAGCATGACCGTCACTATTACGAGGTCCCTGTACTTCAGTTTCGATACCGCATCGAGTATGTCATCAGGCGGCGGCGGAGTGAGCATTTTCACAAGGCCGGTCAGAGGTATGCTGGATACGAATTCACTGCCCCTGACTTCATACCTCCTGTCGCAATTGGCGGCGACGAGACTGTTGATGAGAAAATTTTTGTGATTTATCCGCATGGCCCTTGTATTGGTCAGTACCGTGTTTTCTTTTTCTATTTCAGTTTTCAGCCTGTCGGATATCTGTCCTATTCCCATCGGAGGATAGATAAACCTGTCCACGAGGGTGTTGACTTCCTGTCCGCTGAATTTGAAAAAGGCATTCTTTATCGCAACGCCGAGCGAGAGACCGCTTATCCTCTGTGACACCCATTCTTCGCTTATCCTGCTGCATTCAAGACCCCAGACCTTTTCGCTGTATTCCTTGAAATAGATAGTGAACATGGTCCTGCCGAAATGGCTTACCACCCAGTCCTCAAGAGAGATGTTTTTCGGGGTTCTGAAGATATTCTTTATCTTTTCCTTGCTGTAATCGGATATTACCCTCAGGGTTGTAGGTATGCCGAGGCCGAACAGGGCATTGGACGGCTTCAGGGGATAGTCAAAGAACTTGTTCTGCATGTAGATTTTGCTCTTGCGCGGGACGGTCAGGTATTGCCCTTCAAGCAGCGTCTTTACAAAACGCTCGGTCTTCTCATTTTTAGTGATAAACCTGTGGCCGCCCAGGTCAAACCTGAAATCTCCCCGGCGTATTGTCTTTGACAGACCTCCCACTTCGGAGTCGCCTTCAAACACTGTAACCCGCCGGCCGGCCCTTGACAGGGCAAAACTCGCCGAAAGTCCGGCGAGGCCGCCTCCCACGACTACTATCTCGGTACTGTCTTTAATATTCAATCGAGTATCTCTCCGTATGAATATCAACAAAAAACCAGAAGAACCACCGTTTCAGGCGCGTGGCTCTTCTGGAAATGCATATTGCACACAGCATGTCCCTGCCCCGGAAAATCATGCCGTATACTCAAAGGAATTGCTTAAACGGCGGTCTGAACGTACTACTGTTTTCTCTTGACGACCAGCACCGGAACTTCGGCCCTGTCAACCACCTCTCTGCTGACGCTTCCCATGAATAAATGCGATGTCCTTTTACCCCTTGAACCGATAATTATCATGTCAACTCCTTCTTCATCGGCTGCCTTGAGTATCTCATCAGCAGGATGTCCGCCTTTAACTACAGTCTTTACGCCGGTCACCCCTCTTTCTTCCAGTGCCTGCTTGTAATGATTCAGAATTTTCTCCGCCTTCTTGTCAAGGGCCTCTTTATATTCCGTACCCGAGAGTGACTCCATCAGGGTGGACATTTCCGCATCGCCTATCATCTCATCTATCAGTGACATACCTTCGAACTTTTCAACATAAACCAGCACAACAGTCTCCGGGCGTACGCACGTGCACATTTCCGTGCATATCTCCAGTGCATCTTTGCTACCTTTTGTTCCGTCTACTGCAATTAAAATCTTTTTCATAGTTCCCACCTCGGATCTCTATACAACAGCATTCAATACTTTTAATGGCCGTAGCCGCCTGCACCGCCATAGCCGCCGCCGTAACCGCCACCGCCACCGCCGCCATAACCGCCTGCGCCGCCGTAACCACCGCCATAGCCGCCGCCACCGTAACCGCCGCTCGCTCCATAACCCGCTGCAGCCTTATGACCCACCGGGGCCCCGACGCCTGCTACATCAGTACGAGGCGCCAAGCTGTAACCTACCAAAAAGGCAAGGATTGCAACTACAATGATGATGATAGCCAGTAAACTATTTTTCATAAACAGATCCTCCCGCCATTCTTTAAAAGTTACCCGTCTGTTTTTTTCTCTGTCTTTAACCCTTTTCAATCATGTATATCAGCTTGCCGCCTTCTTCTTTCTTCTCCAGTATCTCATGTCCGGCCTGGTCGCACATCTGCACTATGGTTTCACCGGAAGACGGGTTATCGAATATCAGCTCAAGGACATCGCCTTCCTCCATCTTTTCAAGAGACTTCTTGCAGTAAATCTGCGGATGCGGACATACATATCCACACACATCCAGCATGTATTTACCATCACCTACTTTTTCAAATTTCATTGCCATAGTAAACTTCCTCCTTTGGTTTGTTGTTTTTTGTTTTCTTGAATTTAAAATGCCTCCATTTCTTTGGCCATCTTCCTTTCAGTCCACCAGTTGAAGAACTTAACGCCTGCATAGCCGCCGAGTACCATGCCTAATCCAAACAGCCATCCGCCCGGGTCGCCGCCGGCTACCCTGATAAAGAATGCGCCTATGTTGCATCCCAGCGCGACCCTTGCGCCTACACCCATGAGCAATCCGCCGCCGAGTCCCCATATTATAAGCTCCCCCTTCGGGAGTTTGAATTTAAATTCTTTCTTCAGGAGAGCCATCACCATGGCGCCGAAGATAATACCTATGGACATCCACAGCGCAGGGTTGCGCCAGAGCTCCGGAAGGCCGTTCATCACACCGAAGAACACATTATCACGCACATTCCAGCCGACCTTTTCCATGATCCATCCGGCAAACTGTGCCTCCTGTGTCGTAATATACCAGTATCCCGGATCAAACACCTTGCCTGTAATGGATACATCGACGCTGTGTCCCATTCTCGTCAGGAGCTGTCCGAAATTGTTAACGCCGAATCTGAGCTGCATTCCCTTCATGGTAAGGATGTGGATTCCCGCCGTTATTCCTATAAGAACTCCCATCATGGTGGTTCTCTGGGAGGCGGTGATTATATTCCATATCCCTGCAAGCTCGTCGCTGAGACCGGTGCTGCCCTTTTTCTTTTTTCTCTTTTTAATAAAACCCTTTCTGGTATAGAAATAGTATATAAGAAGGAGCACTACAGCGGCGGGGATGATCGTGTTCACCAGCGAATCACCTATGAAGTACCTTATGTTTCCCTCTCCTGCCAGGGATTTGATCACCTTTGTCTCGGACAACAGGATCTGGCGCTTCGTAAAGACATATCCCGCGAGGAAATGGTCGAACCATGATGTCATTTTATCCGCAGGGATCCATGTTGTCGCATTGGCCCTGTCCATCCACGACTGGGGCATCAGCCTGTTGAAGACGCCGCCTATGTCCACGAATATCGCCTGCCCAAAGGCAATCCCCATAATCGAAAGTATGGATGTGCCGTTGCCCTCACCGATCTTATACAGTGAACCGGATGCACATCCGCCTGCAAGAACCATTCCCACACCGAATATGATGCCTCCTATGAGTTCGTGAGGTCCCAGCGGCCCCGGGTGGAAGGTGCTCATGTTCGTTATGGACAGAACAACACCGACAAGGCTGAAAAAGATAAGGGCTATCAGTATGCCCACTGCCATTCGCGGCACGCCCGCGGCAAAGAGGTCCCTTGATGCCGAAGCCATGCAAAACCTTCCGTACTGCAGCATCATCCCGTATGCAAAGCCGAACCAGATGTACACTATAAGGTACATGTAGTAAACATTAACCTTGTAATACAGGAAGCTGGTCAGGATAAGAATGCCTGTAACGATAAACGCCCAGATCTGATTTCTTTTTTCGATGTTTTCCACAGGATTACAACCCTCCTTTTTATAAAAATTTGTTCTTGCGGTTTTGAGGATTAATGAAGACTACGGATTGCCGGTTCAAAAACCGCCGGCTCCGGCTTACTTTAAAACGTGAAGTTCCATGTTAATACACATAGTTTGAATAGTCCAATTAAAAAAATTAATCGATCGATTACCAATTTTTATTAATATCTTTTTTCTTTTTAATACCTCTTGTTCCGATTGTCAGGTGCAAGAAAACCCCTTTCTAATCCTCTGTTAAGTCTTTTATCTTATTCAGTATCTCTTCAATGGGGATACCCTTGTCACGGGCAATCTCTTCAAGGGTTTTCTGCATGGCCATCTTCCCGAACTTCCCGTCGAATCCGCAACTGCATATCCCCAGGTCCACAAAAAAGTCCGTGGTCTCCGGGTACATCCGCATTATCTCATCAGCCCTTGACCCCGGCCCTATTTCGGGGTCAACATCGTTGTCAATGCCCATTTTTTTGTTTTAATTTAATTTAAATTATGATAATCTGCTCTAAAGCAGGAGACAAACAATAATAACATAATACTGCAAAATATTTCATGCTTGTCATTTCGCCGGATTGCGGTAAGATATTGTAGAATGAAACGGCTCCGTGATATGCCTCTGACATCAAAGTTCCTGTTCGGCAACGGGGTGATAGTCCTCATCTTCTGGTGCATTCTTAATGTTGTTATATACATATATCTGAAGGACAATATTATTACACAAACCTACCAGAAGACCGATATACTTTTTTCCCATATACAGGCGACAATCGGGTATATACGCAAAAAGGTGAGGCCCAAACTGTTTCATGTCCTTCCTGCCGAGGAATTCGTTCCTGAAGTCATGTCCGTCTCTTTCCTGAACAAGGGGATAATGTCCGAATTCAGGAAACTCTCCCCTGATTTTCGATACCGCCGGGTGGCAGTAAATCCCATGAACCCTGAAAACGCCCCGAATGAACTGGAGCTCCAATATATAGCCGAGTTCAGAAAGGACAGGAAGGCTATAAAAAGAGGAATTATAAAGATGGACAACAAAAAATACTTTCTGCACGCGCGGCCCGTGATCATGGAGGCCGAATGCCTTGCCTGCCACGGTTCTCCGGAAAAAGCGCCTGCAAAACTCGTCAGCCTCTACGGAACGCAGGGAGGGTTTAACCGGAAGCCGGGAGAGGTCATAGGCGTTGAATCAATAGCAATCCCCCTTGATGAAACCTTCGCGCAGATAAGGGGTCTCGTCATCTCAATATTTCTCACCGGGATTGTCGGGGTACTGTTTTTATTCCTGTCGCTGACTTACTACATAGACATTGTCGCTGTAAGGCCGATAAAGAACGTCAGCAGGTTTTTCAGGTCGGTAGTCGAGGGGGAAAAAGACCTTGAGACCCCGTTTGCCCTGAAAAGCAGGGACGAGATAGGAGGCCTTGCCGATTCATTCAACCGGATGATGGAATACCTGAAGAATTCCGAGAGAAAGTACAGGCGTATTTTCGAGGACTCCAGGGATGCGATCATCGTGGCCGACTTCACGGGAGTTATTCATGACATAAATCCGGCGGGGGTGGAACTCTTCGGATGCAGGGACAGGCTGGATACGGCCCGTGCGGAGACGCTTTATGACCTCTTTCCGAAGAAGGAAGAATGCGACCGGCTTTTCAGGGCAATGGAGAAAAACGGCTATGTAAAGGACTACGAAACTCAACTGACATGCGCCGACCGGAGGCATGTCGATGTCATGATATCAGCCAGCTTCCTCAGAGACGAGGCAGGCAGGGTTTGCGGATTTGAGGCGATCATCAAGGACATAACGGAATGGAAGCTTGTACAGGACAGGATGAAGGAAGCCGACAGGATGGCCTCCATAGGCCGGCTCGCCGCCGGGCTTGCCCACGAGATAAACAATCCCCTCGGCATTATCATGGGCTATACAGGCCTGCTGATTAAAGAGCTGAAAGACAACGGCCAGGCCGTGGCGGACCTTCAGGTTATAAACAGAAATGCAGAGGCGTGCAAAAAAATCGTGGAGGACCTCCTGAATTTCTCAAGGACAACAGAATCGGTCCCGGAGCAGATGAACATAAACGCTGTCATAGACGAAGTCCTGGATATGCTTTCCTACAGGCTCAGGGAAAAGGATGCAGCCATACAGAGGGAGTATCAGGACGGCATCCCCGAACTGACGGCCGACGCAAAGAAGATCAGGCAGGTATTCATAAATATAATCATGAATGCCTTTCAGGCCATTGACAGGGGCGGGAAAATAACGATCGTGACAGTGTATGATAAATCAGCGGACAGGGTTAGAGTATCAATAAGCGACAGCGGCTGCGGAATTCCGGGAGAGAATATCAACAAGGTGTTCGAGCCTTTTTTTACGACCAAACAGCCGGGGGACGGGACAGGTCTCGGCCTTTCCGTGAGTTACGGAATCGTCAGGGAGCACGGCGGCGAGATAACGGTTGAATCGACACACGGCAAGGGAAGCACGTTTACTGTCAGCCTGCCGCTTGATTAGTATCTGTTGCGGAAGCTGATTTTTGAAACTAATCCTGAGCCTGCGTCATTTCGACCAGCGGGAGAAATCTTTATATTGCGATGAGTTAAGATTTCTCACTTCGTTCGAAATGACAGCGGGTTGATCAGATAATGACTTTCCGCAACATGAACTAATTAATGAACCGGCGGGAGAGCCTGCCGTAAAATCCGCGGACTCTCCGCCCCAGGGCAGTGGTTTTATGCAACTGCAAAATATACACAGGCTGCAAGCAGTGAAAAGAGGGGGATGAGGATATGAGGGCGAAAATACTCGTTATAGACGACCGTCAGGACATGGTCTCCTTTCTGTGCAGGCTCATCGGCTCCGAACCCGGCTTTGAAGTGCTGGGGCTTACAAACGCGACAGATGCGGTAAAAACCGTATCAGAGAATGAAGTGGACGTGGTTGTTGTAGATGTGAAGATGCCGGGAAAAGACGGGATGACCATATTAAAGGAGATAAAAGAGATCAACAGGGATATCGTCGTCATACTGCTCACGGGCCACGGGACAGTGGACATGGCGGTGGAGGCCCTGAAACAAGGCGCCTATGACTTTCTTACAAAACCCGTCAATAACGAGAGGCTGTTACATACCGTGAAAAGGGCGGCGGATTACATGATGATTCTGAAGGAAAAGTCCCTTCTTGAAGAAAAGATAAGGCAGGAATCACTTAAGAGGGAGCTGATCGGTGAGAGCGACATCATGAAAGAGCTGTTTGAGAAAATCAGGACAGTCGCGGCAACGGACGAGACGGTTTTGATCACGGGTGAGACAGGCACGGGGAAAGAACTTGCCGCGCGTACGATCCACAGGCTCAGCAGGAGGGCGGCAGGCCCGTTTATCGCCGTCAACTGTCCTGCAATTCCCGAGTCCATACTCGAAAGCGAACTCTTCGGCTACAGAAAGGGGGCCTTCACCTCGGCTTTTGCCGACAGGAAGGGGCTCTTTGAAGCGGCCTCACAGGGCATAATATTCCTTGACGAAATCGGTGACATACCTTTAAGCGTCCAGACAAAACTGCTGAGGACCCTGCAGGAAAAGGAATTCAAACCCCTCGGTGATATAAAAAGCGTCAATGCGGATGTCAGGGTCGTGGCTTCCACAAACAGACAGCTTGAGAAAAAGATCGAACAGGGCCTGTTCAGGGATGATTTTTACTACAGGCTGAATGTCATAACAATAAGGATGCCGTCACTGAGGGAACGGGTCGAGGATATCCCCCTTCTTTCAGAGTATTTTCTCAAACGCTACAGCCACAAATACAAGAAAAACATACGCGGTTTCTCGGAAGAGGCCATGGAATACATGAAAAAGAGAAAATGGAAAGGAAACGTCAGGGAACTGCAGAATGTCATCAAGAAGGCCATAATTTTCTCAAAAGACAACTTAATCGGCAAGAATATCCTTCAGGATATAGACGGAATCAATCCGTATTCAGAGGTCATGCTGAGAGAAACCGCTTCAGTGGATTACAGGACCGCGAGAAACAACGCTATTGAATACGTGACCCGTAATTATATCGGCAATATACTCCGTAAGACAAACGGCAACGTCACTCATGCCGCCCGGCTGGCCGGCCTGGAGCGCCAGTCGCTCCAGCATCTCATGAGAAAATACGACATTCATCCCGCCGATTATAAAGAATCCGGTGCATAAATTATACGGCAGTGCAAGATAATTTTTGCATCTATTGCCCTGTCCTTCACAGCCGGCAACTGCTGCCCCTGAAAAACAATCCTTTAAATTCAAGAAATTAAGCCTCTGCTCCTTCACCAGGGGACGATTGTCTTAAGGTGGCACGATGGTTGCTGTCTATTTATATGACTTATAGGCCTAATTCGTATTACAAGCAAGTCCGGTGTCTTTGCCTTTTTAACCCAAAACTCAAGGAGGTAAAAAATGCAGGAAGAAAAAAAAGAAACATCGGGTACAGGTTCTCTTACAGGCGCGGCGCTGGAGGCCGATGATGTGCTTGCAGGCGCTGAGGAGTGGTCTCCGGTTGAGACGAAACTCGTTGTGTGGTCGTTTGTAATAGCAGCCATCGCGCTTGTAATCGGTCTGGTGGTGGTACCGACCTCTGTACTGCACTGACATGAAAAAGATGGTGTTCAAGATCAGCCACGACGGAAGAGACTGGGTTGTGAGGAACAGCCTTTTATCGATGTCTTCTCCCACGCTCGAGGAGCTTGACGCGGGAATAGGGGCATTTTTGAGAGAGAGGGGATTTATTGAAAAGGGGGAGAAGGCACGGGTCCGAATGGAATTTGACAGTTCAAGCATGCCGCAGTGGGTGAGGCAGTACTCGCATCACTATTTCGACCGGATCGTGGAGATACAGGGATAGAAACAGACGGAACGCGGTTCAGAGGATGCTTCAGCGCTTTATTAATTTAGTATCTGTTGCGGAAAAGTCATTATCTGATCAACTCGCTGTCATTTCGAACGAAGTGAGAAATCTTAACCCGTCGCGATATAAAGATTTCTCCCGCTGGTCGAA
>WFVK01000174.1 GCA_015491705.1 Nitrospirota bacterium
ACGATCCTCAGAAAATCAGGATGGCGGCCGGCCCTGATCTTCAACGTGGGGGTGCCGCCCTTTGCGACATATGCGGCGCTGTTATCCGCATACAGGCTGAAGCTCAACAGGATAAACGCTATACAGGCATACAGGCGATTCATGCTCATGCGCCTGACAGAGCAATATATATGCCAAAAACCAACTATGGATTTTTAAAGGATTCTGACGGGAGAGACTGTCAATTAAATGACATAACCTTACAGTTGCATAACACCATCACCCGCATGCTGGAGAGCCCGGCGGAAAAGCTTTATCTGCGATTCCCTGAGGAAATATTCAGCACGCATATCAACCTCTTTTGCAATTTCACTCCCCGTTATTTCCTGCAACAGAGACGTATTTCCAATATCCCATCGCTTTATAAAGGTTTTACGCCGGGCTCTCCGGCTGGTTTATGCAACGTTAAGGGTTATGCAGCTTCAGGGCCGGAGGAGTTATCCGCATTTGTCCCTGCATTCCCTGCAGTACCCGTAGAACTCCATCTTGTGCGTTATTATGCAGAACCCGAACTCATCGGCGATCTTCTTCTGCAGCCTCTCCATTTTCAGATTTTCAAACTCCATGATCGAGCCGCAGCCCAGGCATATGAGATGGTCATGGTGGTCTTCCGCTGAAAGCGGCTCATACCTTGTGAGATTGTCAGCAAAGAGCCTCTCCGTGGCGAATCCCGATTTTGTCAGGAGTTTCAATGTCCTGTAAACCGTTGTAAAACCGATCTCCCTGTTCTTCCTGTTGATCTTCCTGTAAAGGTCCTCTGCCGTAATGTGCTCGCCGGTCTTCAGAAACTCGGTGACGATGATATCTCTCTGCCGCGTGGACTTGAAGCCTTTCTGCCTGAGAAAGGCCTTCAACTGCTCTTTCTTTTCAGATACCTTCCTGGGGCAGGCCGGCTTATGTCTCCTGCGATTCTCCATTATAAATGTTAAACGCGGGGGGCATGTCCTGTCAAGGAAAATGAAATTCATTTTCAATTAGAAGCGCCGGGAATCCCACAAAAATACCCCGCCGGCAGGATGTGCCGGCGGGGTACCAGCCGATGGGCTTCTGCTGACGCCGTATCTTTTTATTCTTCAAAAGTGATGGCTTCGGAAGGGCATGTATCTGCGGCCTCCTGGCAGTCGCAGGTATCGCACTTGTCCTCCGCCTTGACAAATGCCTTTTCATCGTCTCCAAGTTCGAAGACCTCGGGACAGATTTCAACGCATGTGGCGCAGCCTGTACATTCGTCGTAGTTAATGACTGGCTTTTTCATAAGACCCCTCCAATGTCGGTAATATTGTTCAGTCCGATCAGTCAGACATATGTTTTTCAGCGCTGATATGATTTCATATTAACATAAAAACAGCCTGAAAATTTTCCGCATAACGAAATATAAAAATTATTTATAAGCAGAGACCGCCTACTCCGCCGGCGTTACCACCGCCATAACAACGAGACGCTCCCCCCTGTCGGCGGTAAAACCGTGCGGCACCATGGGATCACAGGTGATGCAGGTTTTTTCACCGGCTTCGATGGTTTCATCTCCCACTGTGAAGGTTCCCCTGCCCTGAACGACATACATCAGGAGTCTCAGCGGCGCCTTGTGCGGTTGCAGTTCCTGCCCCGGCTCCAGGCACATCAGCGCTATCCTCATCTCGGGCTTGTCATCAATCATCTCCCGGTATATCCTGTCAGGATAAAATCTTGCCAGCTTGTTCAGATCAAATATTTCCATGCCGTCCCCCCCAAAAAAACTGCTGTTTCCGATTCAGAGTCTTTATTCCTTGAAGATTTTTCTTACTCTATCAATATTGCATTCGTAGGACACACCTCCGCCGCCTCTTCGCAGTCGCAGGTACCGCACTTGTCCTGTGCGATAATATATGCCTTGGCGTCCTCGGTTACTGCGAATACATCGGGACATATCTCGGCGCACGACCCGCACCCTATACACTCCTCAAGGTCGATAGACAGTTTCTTTACGGCATTGTCACTCATATGGCAGAATCCTCCTTTGAAAAGATGTACTGAACTATTTATACACTATATATAAACAGTCACGCTATGATTTGAATCATGGCCGGGAAACCGCCTGTTTTATAATTTTACATGTACCCGGCTGAAAAGTGCAATTTGGGCGCATCCCGCCCTTGCATAATCCTGATATGCCGAGGTGACAGAGGGCGAAGTCATATTTCAGGGGGTCATGCGGGTCCAGCTTTTTGAGTGATACGGTTATTTCCTTTGCGGTCTTCCAGTCAGCGGCCTTCCTCCGTGTCAGGCCGAGGCATCTTGAAATCCTCGCTATATGGGTATCAAGGGGGATGATCAGTTTCGACGGCGATACCCTGTTCCAGATGCCGAAATCAATATCTTCGGTTCTTACCATCCACCTGAGAAACAGGTTCATCCGCTTGCATGCGCTGCCCCTGCGGGGCGAAGGCAGCAATTGTCTCAGTCCAGGCGGGAGGGTGCTGTTTTCCCCGTAAACCGGTGATACGGATATTTCAAGGAAAGAATCGACAAAGCCCGTCAGGGCGTTCCCTGTATCTTCATCATCCGGGTTATAAAACCGGTAGAACGCGTTTTTCAGGGAACCACGTTCCCGCAGTATGCGGCCCAGCATATAGGCAAGACAGACAACATCCCTTTCACTGTTAAACCTGTAAGCGGTGTCTTTAAAGTACCGGGCGTCTTTCAACGTAAAATTCAGGAAGAACTCAGCGGGATGCCTGCCTCCGGGCCTGAGTATCTTCTCGATTACCGGCTTGAAAAGCCCCACTTTTCCATAGGCGAAACAGGATGCGATAAAGCCCGCAACCTCCACGTCGGCGGGGTCTGAATACCTGTGCGGAAAATCTATGGGGTCGTATCCGAGCCGGTCTCTGAAATCATATTCCCTGTAGAATTTATCGAGGGTCTTTTTGAGCAGGGTCATGTTCAGGCCCGTTTCCTCCCCGAAAGCCTGTTTACTGCATGAGACAGCACGAGCCCCTGAGGTCCCGTTCCCGCACCGGGCCGTATACGGTCAGGGCAAACGGCGTTGCATCCATGAGCCTCCGCGCCACGTCTCTGACATTTTCAAGCGTTATGGCCTCGACCATTGCTATGATCTTTTCAGGGGAAAAGTATTCTCCATAGTATATTTCCTGTTTTGCTATGTTTGACATCTTGTTGCTTGTGGACTCAAGGGCGAGGATGAGATTACCCTTAAGCTGGGCCTTTGACCTCAGGAGTTCGTCCTGTGTAATGGAATCAGCGAGATTTTTCATCTCTTCGACCGTAATATTAACCACTTCGCTGACGTGCTTCCTGTCAGTGCCGGCATATACCGCCCAGAGGCCGGTATCAAAGTATGATACATGATAGGAGTAAATCGAATATACCAGGCCTCTCTTTTCCCTCACGTTCTGAAAGAGCCTGGAACTGAAACCGGAGCCGAGTATCGTATTCAGCAGGTGCATCGAGTACCTCTCCTCGCTTTTATATGGCATCCCCCTGACCCCGAGGCATATATGCGCCTCCGACAGGTCCCTGGTTACTATATTCAGGCTGCCTGCAAACTCCGGCGCAGGCGTATCTTCGCGCTTGCCGCTCCTCTCCATAGAGCCGATGCTCTGATTCAGGAACCCGACAAGCCTGTCTTCATTGAACCTGCCGCTGCATGCCACGATAATGTTTTCCTTCCCGTAAAACCTCTCCACATGCTCGATGAGGTCGTCTCTTGTAAACGTCTCTATCGTCTCCCCCTTGCCGAGGACCGGCAGGCCCAGGCCCTTCTCACCCCATATGCTCCTGCTGAACAGCTCGTAAACATAGTCCGACGGGGTGTCCTCGACCATCTTTATTTCCTCGTTGATTATGCTCCTCTCCCTTTCCAGGTCCGCTTCGGGCAGGGTTGAATGCAGGAATATATCCGTTAAAAGCTCTACGGCCTTTTCCATGTATTCGTCAAGCACCTTGACATAAAAGAGTGTGTACTCCGAGGATGTAAAGGCATTCAATTCCCCGCCGAGCGAATCAATCTCCATTGCGATATCCTGTGCCGTGCGGGTTGCCGTTCCCTTGAAAAACATGTGTTCGAGGAAATGGGAGATGCCGTTTTTCTCCGGGCGCTCGTTTCGTGAGCCGACCCTGACCCATATGCCTATGCACATGGAATGCACCTCCCGGGCCGTCTCGATGAGGACCGGGATATTGTTGTCAAGCATTATCTTTTTGAACATCTTCCGTGTTCCCGCATCTTACGGTTGTATTAACCTTGCAACAGCATAAAATTATTGCCCTCCGGGGCCGGAGAGGCGGAGGGTTTTACGGCAGGCTCTCCTGCCCGTTTATGCAACATTAAGGTTTATCTTGCCTTACAGCGGCATTAAAATACCGGTATAGGCAACGTTAATGCTGAAAAATCGGGCAAGGTAAATTATCTCTATCGGCGCAGGCGGGATTGCCGTAAAAAACCTTGCAGCAATATCATGTGAAATCCACTGCAAAGCATATTGATGCTGATCTGAATTTTTATGGTTGATTTATAAATCAGGCCCCTGATTTTGCAGATGCCCGGTCTTTAAGCGCCTCTTTTCTGCTGAGACGGATCCTGCCCATTTTATCTATTTCTATGACCTTGACAAGAATCTCTTCCCCTTCCTTTAAAACATCCGTGACCTTTGCGATTCTTTTCTCGGAAATCTGCGATATGTGAAGCAATCCTTCAGTGCCAGGGAATATTTCCACGAACGCGCCGAAATCAACGATCCTCTTTATCTTGCCCATATAGAGTTTGCCCACCTCCGCCTCAGCCACTATTCCCTTTACGATATCCATGGCTTTCATGGCGGACGCCTCGTCGATTGATGCAATATTTATGGTGCCTGTATCATCAATATCTATCTTGACGCCCGTCTGCTCAACTATGCCCCTGATAACCTTCCCTCCTGTGCCGATAACGTCCCTGATCTTGTCGGGCTTTATCTTCATTGTGAATATCCTCGGGGCATGTGTGGCGAGATTCTCCCTCGGTCCGGGCAGTATCTCCTTCATCCTGTCGAGTATGTAAAGTCTTCCCTTCTTTGCCTGTTCAAGTGCGGCGCCCATTATCTCCCTGGTCACCCCGCTTATCTTCACATCCATCTGGAACGCGGTAATGCCCTCCTCTGTGCCGGTCACCTTGAAGTCCATGTCGCCGAGATGATCCTCGAGACCGAGTATATCGGTAAGAACCACGATCTTTTCACCCTCTTTGATAAGCCCCATTGCAATACCTGCAACCGGGGCCTTGACGGGCACACCGGCATCCATAAGGGCAAGCGTGCCACCGCATACCGTGGCCATTGATGACGAACCGTTGGACTCAAGCACATCCGATACTATCCTTATGGTATACGGGAACTCCGATTTTGCCGGAAGCACGGCCTTCAGCGCCCTCTCCGCCAGCATACCATGGCCGATCTCCCGCCGGCCGGGGGACCTGAGGGGCTTTACCTCCCCCACGCTGAAGGGGGGGAAATTGTAATGAAGCATGAACGCCTTTTTGGATTCCCCCTCAAGCGCGTCTATTCTCTGTTCGTCTTCCGCTGTGCCGAGTGTAACCGCTGCAAGGCACTGTGTCTCGCCCCTGACAAAGAGAGCCGACCCGTGGGTCCTCGGCAGAATCCCCACATCCGCGCTTATCTTTCTTATTTCCTCGGGCCTGCGGCCGTCCACCCTTATACCCTGTTCAAGGATCATGTTCCTTACAAGGTCTTTCTCAAGTTTGTTGAAGACAAAGGCGATATCCTTTGATATATCCTCTTCCCCGGTGTTCAGCTCCTCTATAACGGCCTTCAGTATTTCATTAAGGGCCTCCTGCCTCCTGAGTTTATCGGGGATAATGATGGCCTGCCTGATTTTTTCAAGAGACAGGTCCGATACGGCTTTTACGAGCTTTTCATCCACCTGGGGCGGTGTGACCGGGCGCTTGGGCCTGCCTGCCAGGGAGACCAGTTTCTTCTGCACCTCAACAACGGTCTTTATCTCCCTGTGAGCGATTTCAAGCGCCTCAAGCAGTAGGGGTTCCTGAATCTCGAGGCCGCCTCCCTCCACCATCAGAACCGCTTCCTCGGTGCCGGCCACAACGAGTGTGAAGTCGCATTCCTCCGTCTCCTGAAGGTCGGGGTTTATCACGAACGAGTCACTCAGTATGCCGATTCTTACGGCGCCGACCGGTCCGTTGAACGGGATATCGGATATGCTGAGGGCGGCTGACATGCCTATAATCCCGAGGACATCCGATATGTTCTCCTCTCCAAAGGACAGCACCGAGACGATCCCCTGGGTATCCGAATGAAACCCCTCCGGGAAGAGGGGCCTGACAGGTCTGTCAATCAGGCGGGAGGTGAGGACTTCCTTCTCACTGGGCCTTCCTTCCCTTTTAAAGAAACCGCCGGGGATTTTGCCAGCCGCATAGGCCTTTTCCTGGTAGTCGATGGTAAG
>WFVK01000175.1 GCA_015491705.1 Nitrospirota bacterium
GTGCCCCATGAGAACAAATAAAAGTAAAATGATATTGCTGTTTATGGCCGGGCTTGCGTTTCTTGCCGTTTCATGCGCTACGACCGTTCAGGCCCCGTACAAACAGGATGCAATCACCCTGCGCCTGAAGAGCTCGAATGAGCTGAACCTATACAACGGCAAGGCACACACACTCCTGCTGTGCGTCTATCAACTGAAGGACCCCAATGCCTTCAACCAACTGCTTGATGAGAGGGACGGCGTCTCCAGGCTGCTTGAGTGCAGGCGCTTTGACCCTTCGGTCACCGGCTCCAGGCGGCTGATAATAAACCCCGGCCGGGAAATCACCAGGACCCTTGACAGGGCCGAGGGGACGAAATACGTGGGTGTTGCGGCAGGCTATTACGATATGGAGCCCGGAGGCATGGTCCGGTTGTACCGGATACCTGTGAACATGTTTACAAAGAGCCTGAAGGAACTGAAGATAAGGCTTTTCCTGGGACCGCACAAGATAGAGGCGTTCAGGGAAGAATAATGGATATACAGAGACCGCTTTTCTGGCATCAGGGACTCTTTCTGCAACCCCAGCACTTTCAACTGCTCGAGCTGTCCTTCAGGTCGCTGCTGGCGCCGTTTCATGATTTCATGCAGCCCGAGTTCTGGGGCACGGGGGAGATCGAGATCGAAAACGCCGCCCTCGGCACAGGCACATTCAGCCTCCTTAAGGGCAGCTTCCTTTTTCCGGACGGGACATATGCGGTCCTGCGCGGCAACGCCGTTGCCGGGGCCCGCACGTTTGACCCGGCGCTGATAGAAGGGGGCAGGCCCCTCGGCGTGTTCGCAGGACTCAGGAAATGGAATACGGCAGGGGAGAACGTGACCGTGCTTGAGAAAACGGACAGGCTTTCGGATGTAACAACGCGGTTTGTCACCGCGGCGGAGCCGGAGGAGGTAAAGGACCTGCATTCAGACGGGCCGTCCGGCCAGGTCAAGAGGCTCAGTTACGCGCTCAAAATATTCTGGGAGACCGAGACGGAACTGCTCGGGGATTATGACCTTATCCCCGTCGGCAGGCTGGAGAGGGAAGGGGAGGACATAGTTCTTTCACGCAGCTTTGTGCCGCCCTGCCTCACTATCGCAGGCTCGGACATCCTCCTTAAACTCGTCCGGGAGATCAGGGACCAGATAGCCGCGCGCAGCCGGCAGCTTGAAGAGTACAAGACACAGCGGGGGATACAGAGCGCCGAGTTCGGCTCAAGGGACATGGTTTATCTCCTGGCCCTGAGGTCCCTTAACCGTTATGTCCCCCTGCTCTTTCACTACACGGAAACAGGGCGTGTCCATCCGTGGGCCGTCTACGGGACACTGAGGCAGCTCATCGGCGAGCTTTCCTCTTTTTCGGGGAATGTGAATGTCATGGGCGAATCCGGCGACGGGCTCCCGCCGCTGCCCGGTTATGACCACGGCAGGCTGTGGGAATGCTTCTCAGCAGCCGGCAGGACGGTCACCCGCCTGATAGACGAGATCACCGCGGGGCCGGAGTATATAATAAAACTCGTTTATGACGGCACTTACTATGCCGCGGACCTGAAACCCGCCGTCTTTGAGGGACGCAACCGCTTCTTTCTTGTATGCAGGACTGAAGATGACCACAGGGCCGTGCTCGAGTCACTGACATCACTGGCCAAGCTGAGCTCGCGCGAGCACCTGCCGATATTGATAGCCCGGGCGCTTCCGGGCATCCCGATAGAGAACCTCCGGGTGCCCCCGCAGGAACTGCCCCGGAGGGCGGACTGCCTGTATTTTGCAGTGGACCGGCACAGCGAACAGTGGGCTTTTGTGGAAAAGGGAAACAATATAGCCCTCTACTGGGATAATGCGCCGGGGGACCTCGAGGTTGAACTTATGATTGTGGGAAAGTAACAATCCCCTGAAACGGAGCTTATTATGCATTTGACAGATTGTTTCATGGAACTTATAGCGTATGTGTCTTATTTCCGCAAGACGGTGAATGAGAGGCAGCCCGCGTTTGAACAGGTTAAGGCCGATATTATGCGCCTGATAACACAGAGTGAAGACTGCCTGAAAAGGGGTCTCTTCCCCCGTGATGACTATGACACGGCGCGGTTCGCGGTCTGCGCATGGGTGGATGAGGCGATCCTCGCCTCTTCGTGGCAGCACAGGGAGCAATGGCAGAGAGAGCTGCTGCAGCGTATCTTTTATAATACGGCGGCCGCCGGTGAGGAGTTTTTTGAGCGGCTGAACGCACTCGGCCCGCATCAGAGGGATGCAAGGGAGGTCTATTACCTCTGCCTGGCGCTGGGTTTCATGGGGCGCTACTGCCGCAAGGAAGACGAATACCTGCTTGAACAGTTGAAGACCTCCAACCTCAAGCTCCTTGCAGGAAGCGCGCTGGGGGTGCCCTCGCTTGAAATGGCGGAGCTCTTCCCCGAGGCCCATCCTGCAGGGCAGGCGGAGATGGCCGTGCAGAAACCGAAATTCCGTTTCTCGCTCTTTACGGCTGTAGCCCTTGCAGCCCCGGTCCTGCTTTTCGGGCTGTTGTTCCTGATTTACAGATTTTCCCTCAGCGGGATAGGAGAAAGTTTCTTAAGTTCATTGCCGAAATGAAAGACAAGTTATTAAAATTTCTCAAGATATTCCTCTTTGCCGCATTGGGCATCCTGGTCATACTGCTTGTATTCGGGGTTGTCCTCAGCCTGGACTGGCCCTGGTGGGCGGGATTCTTCCTCCTGCTCGCGATCGTGGGGGCGGGTATCGGCGCGCTGTTTCTCCGCAAGCTGTGGCTCAGGCGCAGGGAGCAGCATTTTGTCCAGCAGGTGATAGAGCAGGATGAGGCCCGCCTGAGCGCGCTTAAGGGCAAAGAGCGTGAAGAGATGAAAGAGCTTCAGGCGCGGTGGAAGGAGGCCATTGACGCGCTGAGACGCTCGCACCTGAGAAA
This sequence comes from Nitrospirota bacterium, assembly GCA_015491705.1. GTDB lineage: Bacteria > Nitrospirota > Thermodesulfovibrionia > UBA6902 > UBA6902 > JAADFS01. The sequence goes on from WFVK01000175.1 coordinate 2,939, forward strand.
ATACGGAAACCCCCTGTACGTGCTTCCATGGTACCTCGTAATGGGCGAGAGCGGCTCGGGCAAGACGACCGCCATAAAGAGCGCCCGCCTTTCCTCGCCGTTTGCCGAGGTTACCCGGACACCCGGGATTTCAGGGACGAAAAACTGCGACTGGTGGTTCTTTGAACAGGCGGTTATTATAGACACGGCGGGAAGATACACGGCCCCCGTGGATGAGGGCAGGGACAGGGAAGAGTGGCGGAAATTCCTGAACCTGCTCGTCAAATACAGGAAGAAAGAGCCCCTCCACGGCCTTATCGTGACGGTGGCCGCCGACAAACTGCTGGAGGGCCGGAGCGAGGCCCTCGAGGAAGACGGGCGTAACATCCGGCGCAGGATAGACGAGCTCATGCGCGCCATGGGGGTCAAATTCCCGGTTTACGTGCTTGTCACCAAGTGCGACCTGATACAGGGAATGACCCGGTTCTGCGACCACCTGCCCGAGGAGAGCACGGACCAGCCCATGGGCGTGATCAACCAGGACCTGTCCACTGACATAACAGCCTTCCTTGATTCGGCCCTCAACTCCATGGGGGAGCGGCTGAGGAACCTCCGCATCCTGCTCCTGCACAGGGCCGGCACAGGCGGGACGGACCCCGGGCTCCTCCTGTTTCCCGAGGAATTTGAAAACCTGCGGCAGGGGCTTGAATCATTCATGAAGGGGGCGTTCCAGGAGAATCCCTACCAGGAGACGCCTGTCCTGCGCGGCCTGTTTTTCAGCAGCGGCAGGCAGGAGGGCACCCCTTATTCCCATTTTCTCAATACATTGGGGCTTATCAGTGAGAAAGAGGTCCTGCCCGGCACGAGCAGGGGCCTTTTCCTCCATGACTTTTTTTCAAAAATTCTGCCGGGCGACAGGGGACTGTTTGCGCCGACCAGCAGGGCCGTACAGTGGCAGACCTTCACGAGAAACCTCGGCCTTGTCTCATGGGTTGTCATAGGCGTGGCCCTTTGCGGCCTGTTGAGTTTCTCGTTTGTCAAGAATCTCCGGACACTGAGGGGCGCCTCTCATGAATTCGCCAAGCAGCCTGCCTTGCAGGGGATGTTCATGCCCGACCTTGTGACAATGAACCGCTTCAACAATGCAATCCTGACAGTGGAGGAGCGCAACCGGGACTGGTGGATCCCCAGGTTCGGCCTGTATGAAAGCATCAACGCGGAGAAAGGACTCAAGGAGAATTTCTCCAGGCGGTTCAGGGAAGGTTTCATGGCGCCCCTGGACAGACAGATGGTGCAGAAGCTGACGGCTTTCACACCGGTCACACCTGACGAGGTCGTGGGCCGGTACGCCGCGCTTCTGGCAAGGCGCATCAATCTGCTGAACGCCCGCCTCAGAGGCGAGGATGAAAAATCCATCAGGGCGAAACCCGTTCCGCCCTATGAACCCCTGATTTCTGCAGTCTCCCCTGATGCGGGACCCGATGCAACGAAGAAGTTCGGGGAGTTATATCTCTACTACATAATCCGGCGCACGGACACCGGGGAAATGGGCAAAGAGATAGACATCTTTCAGTCATGGCTGAAACACCTGCTGGCACTCAAGGGCCGCAACCCCCGGTGGATCGCCTCCTGGGTGGACAGGAGCGGCGCGGTGCCGTCCCTGACACCTGGAGACTTCTGGGGTGGAGATTCCCCACCTGAAGCACAGGAGGCGACTGTTGCCCCTGCCTTCACGCTCCGGGGCAGAGAGATGATAGATTCGTTCATTAAGGAGATCGAGGCCGCCCTTCCCGACCCCCTCGTCTTTGCAGACCGGAAGCTGGAGTTCATGAAGTGGTACCGCGACAGCAGTTTCAGGGCCTGGCAGGAGTTCGGCGCCTCTTTTTCAAAGGGCATGGAAAGGCTCAGCGGCAGGGATGAGTGGAGAAACACCGCCGCCAAGATGGCCGCGGGGAAGGGGCCGTATTTCGCCTTTCTGCAGAGGATGACCGCGGATCTCGAGCCCCTTGCGGAAAAGGGTGACCTGCCTCCGTGGCTGCGTCAGGCCTATGAGTTGAGGAAGATCGGAAAGATAGGCTCCACAGTAGGGGGTACCATTGCAAAGGCCGCGGAAAAGGGGAAGAAGGTCATCAGCGCCCTGGAGAGGAGACTCGGCAGGGAAGGTGGCAGGCCCTCCGGAGAGGAATCCCTCTCGATAAAGGCGTACACTGAATATCAAAAGGCACTCAATGAAATAACGCCCGTGACCGCATCCGCCGGCCAGGCTTACAAGACAGCGCTGCAGGTCTTTACAGAAGACCCTGCTGTCAGCAAGTCGCCTTTTTATGCGGGTTACAGGGCTGCATCCGCATTAAAGACCGGCGTGGCAGACGGTAAACCGTCCGCTGTCGTCTCGGATATTATCACAGGCCCGCTTGATTTTCTCTGGGAATATACACTCAGGGAAACCGCCTGCCGCCTCCAGAACGAATGGGAGTCCGGCGTACTTGCCGAAATACAGGGGGCCTCACGCCAGCAGGCCATAGAGCTGCTCCTTGGACAAAACGGCTATGCGTGGAAATTCGTCAAAGAGCCGGCGGCGCCGTTTGTGAGGTACAGGCAGGGCAGGGGCTACCGGGCAAGGAAGATTTTCGGCAGGGGTGTGCCTTTCAGGCCGGCCTTCTTCACATTCCTGAGAAAAGGGGCCGGCGCGCACGCGGATGCACTGACCAGGCAGAACTACAATGTGCTGATCAGGGGGCTGCCGACAGATGCCAATCAGGATTCGCGGCTGAAGCCCCATGCCACACACCTCGAACTGCAGTGCACGGACAGGACGTACAGGCTGGATAATTACCAGTTCCCGGTAAGCAGGACCTTCAGATGGTCGCCGGGGACATGCGGGGATGTGGTATTCAGCATCGAGGTGGGAGACCTCACGCTTGCAAAGACCTACAGGGGGCCGCAGGCATTTGTTGATTTTCTCGATGAGTTCAGGACCGGGCGCCGCACCTTTTACCCGAAGGAGTTTCCCGCAAAGAGGAGAGACCTCGGAGACCTGGGCATCAGGTATATCAGGGTCAACTATAAATTCCGGGGGGCCAGCGCCGTACTGAAGAAATTCAGGTTTTCCCCCGGTGAAATCGTAAGGAGCATTTCGCATTGCTGGGACCAGTGAAATCCGGCCTGCAGTGGAACTGGGCGGCTTACGGCAAGCACCCCTCGGCAAAGGACTATTTCCGGCTCGGCCCGGAATCCCCTCTGTCGAAGAGCTTCTCGGAGTGGGTGGACCGGGGCTACAGGGATGTGGTTTCATCTGACGACCGCGGCGGGAGGGCGCCGGTTGCATGGCGCTTCTGGGCCAGGGGCGCAGGCAGGGGGTCACTTGCATGCGGACTGGTGAAGGACAGCAGCGACAGCCTCGGCCGGCCGTACCCTTTTCTTATAATCGGCAGCGGCTGCCTCAGGGACTGGGAGGAACAGTGGGACCTCCTTCCGATTGCATGCGAAAAACCGTGGGGCAGCATAGAATATCTTTCGGCCCGGCCCTTTGAGGATTTCAGGACACTGGAGGCAGCCATCAGGAATATCAGGCCGCCGTTTCCGGACTGGACCGAGTTCAGCAGAAAAAGGGAAATTCTCATAAGGGAAAGCGCCTGCGCCGCAGGAGCCGGCAGTCCTCAACGGGGAGCAGGGCCGCCGGAGGAGGGCGAGGGGGGCATTATCCGCCTGGACAGGAAGACATCTCACGAGCAGTGTGCCCTGATCAGCATGTGGCACAGGTTGCTCAGGCAGAGCGACGGCGTTGCACCGAATGCGATCTTCATGGGCGGAACATTTGAAAGGTCATACATGGCCTTCTTTAAACGCCCCCTGCTGACGGGTGACTTTGTGCGCCTGTGGTCAATATCCTCCGGTTCCGGGAAATGCATTACCGGAAATGCCTGAAACAGGGATGGTGGGAAATTTGACCTGCCCATTCAATTTTGTTAAGATTGCAGTGAACAGCCGCTGCGTTACTAAAACCGTTAACAGGATTTTTTATGGACCCTATTGAACTTGTCAGAGCCGGGAGGCTCTCCGATGCCCGCACGCAGTTGATAAGTGAGGTCAGGACCTCGCCGGGGGATGCGGGCAGGCGTACGCTCCTGTTCCAGGTACATTCCCTGTGCGGCGAATGGGACAAGGCGGAGCGGGACCTCGATATAATAGCTGCAATGGATGCAGGCAGGGAGGCGGGTGCGCAGGTATACAGAAACCTTGTGCATGCCGAAAAGGAACGGATGGAGGTCTTCAGGGACGGGCGCCGCCCTTCTTTCCTGCCGGAGACCCCCCATTACATTGAAACCTATTACGCCGCATTGCAGAAACTCGGGGAAAAGAACACGGAAGAGGCAAAACGGCTCTTTGAACGGATAGACGCCGCCATCCCCGCTGTCGGCGGAACCCTGAACGGAACAAAGGCCTTCACGGGAATTAAAGACACGGACAGCCGCCTTGCCTGGTTTCTCGAGGCATTTGCGCATGAGCGCTACATATGGATACCCTTTGAATCATTGAGAGAGATTTCAATTACACCGCCGAAGACCCTTTTTGATCTTATCTGGGTCTCTGCATTCATAACCCTGCAGGGAGGGCTTACGCTGAACTGTTTTCTCCCCGTGCTCTACGCCGAGTCCTTTATGCATGAGGATGAGCGCATAAAGCTCGGAAGAATGACCGACTGGACACCCCTCGGGGGGCCGTTCTCAAAGGGAGCGGGCCAGCACGTGTTTCAGATCGGCGAAGAGGAAGTCGCACTCCTCGAGATCCGGGAGATTTCATTCAGTCCCCCTGCATCATCAGAGGCAGACAATGAAAAGAGAGATTGACGTAGACGCCATACTCGCCCCCATCGCCGGTGAAAACCCCGCAGGCGAGGACCTTCGTTACACCCCTGTTTATGACGAGATCAAAGAGGCGAGAAGGGAAGACGACCTGCATGACCCCCTGCTTTCCGAAGGCGACATCAAGAGGGCTGACTGGGAAAAGGTAATCAGCATCTCTGTTGATGCGCTCACCGGCAGGACCAAGGATATCCAGATAGCGGCCTGGCTTACCGAGGCCCTGATAAAGACAGAGGGGTTTGAGGGGCTTGCCACGGGACTCAGGATAATCCATTCCATTCTGAGAGACTACTGGGACAATCTCTACCCGCAGATAGAAGATGGAGACCTCGACTTCAGGGTCGGGCCGATTGAGTTCATGAACGATAAACTCTCATTCAGCATAAGGCAGGTGCCTGTTACGGATACCCGGTCCACCCCCGGATATTCGTGGTACAGGTGGCAGGAGGCCCACCAGGTGGGTTACGAGTCCGACACCCGCAACCAGTACGGCGACGTGGATGAAAACAAGAAGCAGCAGCGCGATGAACTGATAGCAGAGGGCAAGCTGCCGCTTGAGGATTTCGACGCCGCTGTTGAGCGGTCATCAAAGGAATATTACAGGGCGCTGGTGCAGACACTTGACCTGTGCATTGAGGAGTTCAGGACATTCGACGGCATAATAGACGAGAAATTCGGCTCCAATGCACCGAGGACGGCGGAGCTGAGAGAGGCTGTTGAAAGCTGCAGGCAGCTTGCATTGAAACTGCTTGAAAAGAAAAAGGAGAAAGAGCCCGACCCCGAGCCCCTGCCGCAGGCGGAGGAAGAGGCCGCGGCGACCGGGGAAGAAGAAGGGATACAGGCTTCAGGTGAGGAGGAGATGCAGACACAGGCCGGGCCTGCAGCAGCAGGGACCTTCCCCGCGATTCAGTTCTCGGATGCTGCATCGGCTGAAAAGGCCATGTGGCAGGATGCACTGAAAAAGCTGAGCTCCGGGGGCATCAAGCAGGCGCTTGACCAGCTCTACAAGGCATCATGCAGCATGCCGTCCGTAAGGGAGCAGAACCGTTACCGCCTGCTTATGGCCAAGCTCTGCCTCAAGGCCGAGAGGCCCGACCTCGCAAGGCCCATTGTGGAGCAGTTGTATGCATTGATAGAAGAGCTGCAACTGGGGCGCTGGGAATCACCCATGTGGATTGCCGAGGTGTTCGAGACCCTCTATCAATGCCTGACATCGGGGACTCCTTCTGATGATGATATGGGGAGGGCGCAGGAGCTTTTCAGAAGGATA
>WFVK01000176.1 GCA_015491705.1 Nitrospirota bacterium
GGGGGGGAACGGTTGAAATAATAATGCCCCTTGCTTATGATATGCAAATGAACGTCAGGTCAGGCAGGCGGGACAGACACAAACGGCTCATCGGCATCGCCCTCGGCAGCGGATCCGCCCGCGGATGGGGACATATAGGTGTGCTGCGTGCCCTCGGCGAGGCGGGTATAGAGCCTGATATTGTATGCGGTACGTCGGTCGGCGCCCTTGTGGGAGCGGCTTATGTGTGTCCGGCCAGCTCGATATGCTGGAGGACTGGGTGCGGAGCCTGCATGTAAGGGAGATCGTGCGGTACCTGGACATCAACCTTGTGGTGGGGGGAGGGTTTGTCCAGGGCAAGCGCCTGATGGACTTCCTGCGCAACCATATCAAGACCGACCTGATCCAGGACCTGCCCAAAACCTTTGCCGCCGTCGCCACCGACCTGAACTCCGGGCGCGAGGTATGGTTCAGGGAGGGTTCTCTCCTTGATGCCGTGCGCGCCTCTATTGCGCTGCCCGGTATATTCACCCCGGTGAAACTGGATGACACCTGGCTGGTGGACGGGGGCCTGGTCAATCCCGTGCCTGTTTCCCTGTGCCGCGCGATCGGCGCGGAGGTGGTCATAGCCGTAAACCTCAACGGCGATATCATCGGGCGGCATCTCCGCAGGGGCCACGCCGCAGGCAGGGACAAAAAGGTAAGCACAGAGGGCAGGCTGCTTGAGAAGCTCTCCGTAAGCCTCAAAGAGCGCGCAACTTCCCTTATATCCCTGCCGTCGGGGTCTCCGGGGCTGTTTGAGGTGCTGGCAAGTTCAATAAACATCATGCAGGACAGGATCACGAGGAGCAGGATGGCCGGTGACCCCCCGGATGTGATGTTGTCACCCCGGCTGGGGCATATAGGCCTGCTCGAATTCGACAGGGCAGCGGAGGCCGTCAGGGAAGGCCGTGCCTGCGTCAAACGCATGATGCCCGCGCTTAATGACGCTGTTTCATTCATTTCTTAACCTTAACGTTGCATAAACCGGCTGGAGAGCCCGTGTTTGAGGTTCAGGGGTTAGCTGGTTCAGGGTTCAAGGGTTATAAGGCGAAGGAAATTACTCCTCCTCTTACGTTAAGGGGAGGCCGGGAGGGGATACTTTATAACATGCCGTGCTGAATATTTCCTCAGGGAATCGCAGATAAAGCTTTTCCGCCGGGCTCTCCGGCATGCGGGCGATGGTGTTATGCAACTGTAAGGTTAACCTTAATCTTGCATAAACCGGGAGGCTGGTCCGCCGGAGAACTTTATATCGGGCGGGCGGTCTGTTTTATAATATATAAGGTTAAGATCCGGGCTGTATCGTCCGAAAAGATATACAGGATTACAGACCCGCAGCATAAGGGAGGTCGATTTTATGTTATCAAGGGCAGGCATAGAAAGAGACCATCCGTTGAGGGTGCTGTTCAGGCGAGCCCTTGAATACGGATTCAGTCTGAATCCGCCGGACAGGGCCGGGATCGCGGATTACCTGGAAGAGGACATCCTCTGTGAATTTGTTCATGTGGACAATTTCTACAAGATCAGGGATGCCTCGGGAAGGACCCCCGAAGGCATAGCGGACATGCTTGAAGAGGGCAATGTGCTCCTCAATGCACAGAGTTTCCAGCGCGAATTCGAGGTACACAAACACATCGGGGATTATACACTCTTCATGCTCGGCATGTTCCCTGCTGCACTTTCACGGAAAAGGGGCAAGGAATTTGTACTGAGCAGTATAGTCATTCCCGGCGCAAGCCTTGCGGAACACTATGCGCTTCAGGGCCAGAGGTCCTACAGGATCGCCTCGGAATTTACCCGCAAGGAGCTGTTCTCGGAGCTCTCTTCAAACTTCCAGCAGTACAAGGCCGTGCTCGAGCTCGTGAGGATTTATATCGAGTCCCTGAAAGACAGTGAATTCCCCGAATAGATAGTATCTGTTGCAGAAGCTGATTTTTGAAACCAATTTTGAGCTTGCGTCATTTCGACCACCGGGAGAAATCTTTATATTGCGACGGGTTAAGATTTCTCACTTCGTTCGAAATGACAGCGAGTTGGTCAGATAATGACGTTCCGCAAATAGATAGTTTTCCTGACGGCCCCGGCATTGCATAACACACCCGGCTTCCTGCACGTTCAGGCGGCATTGAGACAGCGTCAGTCAAATTCCTACAATAAAATCAGACAAATACAGATACTAAAGTTTTCGCATATATAGTATCTTAACTTAATGTTGCATAAAGCAGGCGTGAGAGCCTGCCGTAAAAGCCTGTTTGAGGTTCAGGGGTTGCCGGTTCCGGGTTCAACGGTTATAAGGCGAGGGGGTACTGAAAATAAGTCTTTATTGCAGGAGGAGAAATTAATCGGATAACTCCCCCGGCCCCTCTTAACTTAAGAGGGGGGATATATTTCCCCGTTAGGTTAAGGGGGATTAGGGGATTAAGGGGGTTATTTAA
>WFVK01000177.1 GCA_015491705.1 Nitrospirota bacterium
CCCCTGAACCTTAAACAGGGTTTTACGGCAGGCCCTCCCGCCGCTTTATGCAACCATTAAGGTTAAGTTTATTTTATAAAACCTCCTATCCATTTGGGATTGATATTCGCTGTCCTGATTTTCGAAGATATAATGATGCTTTCAAGTTCATCATACGCCTTCTCAAGCTTATCATTGATGATAATATAATCATACTCCCCGTAGCCCGCTATCTCGGCCCTTGCATTCTCAAGTCTCTCCTTTATCCTCTCCGCGGACTCCGTCTTTCTTCCGGCAAGTCTTTCCCTGAGGATCTGCATCGAAGGAGGAAGTACAAATATGTAGACTGCGTTGTCACATGTGCTTTTCAACTGTCTTGCACCGTGGACATCGATGTCAAGTATTATATCATAACCTTCCCTGATTAATTTTCTCAGCCTTTTGACGGACGTGCCGTACAGATTGCCGTGAACCACGGCCCATTCGGCAAACTCCCCCCTCTCGATCATGCCCCTGAATTTTTTTTCACTTACAAAGGTATAGTGCACATCATTTATTTCACCCTCCCTCGGCGCACGCGTGGTATAAGACACAGAGAGCCTGAGCTCCGGAATTCTCCTGAGCAGTTCCCGGCAGAGCGTGGTCTTGCCAGCACCTGACGGGGCGGATACCACAAAGAGGGTCCCCCTCTTGAGAAACGGCCGAATTCTGCTGCTCCTGCATCCCTGCATCGTCTACTTCTCTGACTGGAATCTCTGCGTAATGGTCTCAACCTGAAGCGCCGAGAGGATCACGTGATCACTGTCCGTTACTATAATGGCGCGGGTTTTACGCCCCTGGGTCGCATCTATAAGCTTTCCCCTCTCACTCGCCTCTTCACGCATCCTTTTTATCGGCGAGGAACCGGGCGCAACAACGGCTATAACCCTCGAGGCGGATACAATATTGCCGAAACCGATATTGATAAGCCTCAGTCCCTTATCGGATTTTTTCATTTATGCCTCCATGAATTTTACATTACCGTTAACATTAACCCCCTGCAGTTGCATAAAGCCATAGCCCGCGGCGGGAAAGTCATACAAACCGGTTGTTTCCTGCAACAAAGACGTATTTTTCCAATCCCCCCGCCTTATAACCCTTGAACCTCCGAACCGGCAAGCCATGAAACCTTAAACAGGATTTTCCGCCGGACGACTCCGCCGGTCCATGCAACATTAAGGTTAAGTCAACCGACCCCTTATTGCAGGTTCTGTATCTGTTCTTTTATCTTTTCAAGCTCGTGTTTCATCTCCACCACATTGGTCGATATTTCGACATCCTGCGATTTGGAGCCTGTTGTGTTGACCTCCCGGCGGAGTTCCTGTATGAAGAAATCCATTTTCTTCCCGATGATGTTGCCTGATTTCAGGACTTCCCCGAACTGATTCAGGTGGCTCTTTATCCTTACTATCTCCTCGGTGATGTCGCATTTCTCAACAAGTATGGCGGTCTCTTGGATTATCCGCGATTCATCTATGGGCACATCCCCAAGCAGTTCTTTTATCCTGTCAAGGAGCCTCTGCCGGGCAGACGCCGCAAAGTCCTGACTCCTGCCCTCAATCCGGTTTATATACGTCCTCAACATGCCTATTCTGCCCGCTATGTCATCCACGAGACTTCCGCCCTCCTCGATACGGCTCTTTCTCAATTCCTCCAGCGCAATCTCAAGGGCGTCATAAAAGTCGGCGGCATTTATCTCCGGCTCATCCTGCGCAAAGATATCCCTCTGCGAAGCGATAAGATCAATTCCCACATCACCGGCGATGGAAAGCTCTTTTTTCAGTGAGAGGAGCGCATTGTAATATTCCCTGGCAAAGGATTTGTTCACCTTCAGTTTTACGTCCTCCGCATCCTGCCTGTGCACATATATCTCTATACGTCCCCGGCTGAATTTCCGCTTCACCCTCTTCCTGATCTCCGGGTCAAAAGAAAAAAGATAGTACGGGAGATTGATATGAATATCTATATTCTTGTGATTGGAAGAGCGGATTTCCACGCGGAAAGCGCCGGCCTCGCCTCTTCCGTAACCTGTCATTGATTGTGGCTGCATAACGGTCTTCTGTAAATTCATTAATTAGTATCTGTTGCGGAAAGTCATTATCTGATC
>WFVK01000178.1 GCA_015491705.1 Nitrospirota bacterium
AAGATATATTTGCTTATAAGTTCCTCCAGCTCAATTGCGGATTCGGTCTCCATAATCTCGCCGTTATCCCCGATATATTCATCTGCGCCGCCTGTCTTGATCTTTATGTATTTATCGCCGATTATGCCCTGTGTCCTTATGGATGCTATGGCGTCTTCCTGCAGTTTTACATCCGGGTCAATCAGTAGCTCCACATCGGCCTCATAGTCCTCAAGCCTGATGTCCGCGACCTTCCCCACCCTTACCCCCGCAATCTCTACGGCGGCTCCCTTCTTAAGTCCGGATACATTGGCAAACCGGGCACTTACCGTGTACTGCTTTGTCCCGAACAGGCTGACATCGCCCAGTTTCACCGAGAGGTATGCAAGGCTGAGCAGTCCGAGGATTATAAAAATCCCCACCGCGGTCTCAATGTTTACCTTTTTCATAATTCACCCTCCATTTCACTTGAATAAAGCCGGCCCATGGTGGTTTCGACAAATTCCCTGATCACGGGATCCTCTGAAAGCTGGAACTCTTCGGGAGTGATACAACTGTGAATCACGCCGTTATGAAGCAATGCCACGTAATCAGCCAGTTTGAATATCTTCGGCACATCGTGGCTGACGATAACGGCGGTGTATTTCAACTGGGACTGCGTCCGGAAGAATACGCGGTATATCTCGTTGCTCTTTGCCACGTCAAGCCCCGTGGTGGGTTCATCAAAAAAGATTATCCGCGGGTCCAGAACGAGCGCACGCGCTAAACCGACCCTTTTTCTCATGCCGCCGCTGATCTGTGCGGGATACTTATCGTCGCTGCCGGTGATGTCCATAAGGGACAGGTTCCTGTCAACTATCTTTTTTATTTCCGACTCCGGCAGCTTTGTCCGTTCCCTGAGGGGAAGCGCTACATTGTCATATACCGTCATTGAATCAAAGAGCGCCGCATTCTGGAAGAGGACGCCGAAATCGGCCCTGATCGCCCTGAGTTCCCTTTTGCCGGCCCTGCTTATATCCTTCCCATAGACAAGCACTCTGCCGCTGTCAGGCCTGACCAGTCCGAGGATATGTTTAATGATCTGGCTCTTGCCCTGCCCGCTTCCGCCGACGATAACGGTTGTCTTTCCCTCCATTATCGAGAGGTGCACTCCCCTTAAGACCTGCTGCGAGCCGTATGATTTCTTTACGTCTATAAGCTGTACAACCGCTTTTTCACTCATAAAAGCACCGATGTCAGGAAGTAATCGAATAACAGTATGCTCACGGAGGACATGACCACCGCATTTGTGGTTACACTGCTTACGCCTTCGGCCCCAAACCCGCCGCCTTTTGTCAGGTGGACGAAATAACCCTTTGAAGCGCATATCCATATAATCAGCACCCCGAAGCAGATGGACTTGATGAATCCCATATAAACATCCCCGAACTCCACGTCGCTGTACATGCTTGAAAAATACGCTCCTTCATTGATTCCGAGGAGGCCGACCCCCACCACATATCCCCCGAGAATTCCGATCACGTTAAAGAGGGCGGTCAGCAGGGGGAGGGAGATGATTCCCGCTATGAACTTAGGGGCCACGACATACTTGTGCGGATCGATAGCCATACACTCCAGGGCGTCGATCTGTTCGGAGATGCGCATAATGCCTATCTCCGCACATATGGCGGAGCCCGCCCTGCCCGTTACCATAAGCGCCGCCATAACAGGACCCAATTCCCTGATAAGGCTGAGGGCCACCGCGGTGCCCAGGAGTCCCTCTGCTCCAAACTTGCTGAGGGTGTTGTACCCCTGAAGTCCCAGAACCATCCCCGTAAAGACGCCGGTGAAGAGAATGACGAACACCGAACGCGCACCTATATGATATATCTGCCTGATGAGAGGGAATACCTTGTACGGCGGCATTACCATACTGATGACGGAATAGAAAAGGAATATGCCCATCCGGCCGATCTGGTTGACCTGATACAGGACATCAGCACCCAGCTTTTCAAAGAAACGCATCATCTTCTCTCACAATAAAATATTTTCAGGAAACTCAATCCGCATCCCGTCCCGGTCATCCTTCCGGGTTCAAGTGTTAATTCTTGTTCGGCATAACAGGCGCGGTTCTTTAAAATTTTTTCTGCGGGTTTTGTGCAGAAAGGGAAAAGACATGGAAAGCCGGTAAGTTAGGGGGCTCAGGATTTACGGGCAGGTTTCCCGGGGGATAAAAGGATTATTCCTGCTCCCACACAGGTCATGATAACACCAAGGGCGAAGAGATATTTGTAAGGGATTGCAACTACAGGGCCGCCTGCCGCGCCGGTATTACCGGAGACGTCTGTTTGTTTTCCGCCGAACGCCACTATCATGTTGCCCATATTTCCGAAAAAATTTGAAGTCAGGCATATGTCGGGTTTGGGATGAAACTCTGTGATAAAGGGAAGCGTGGCCGTAGGCAGGCAGATCCCCGCAAGGAGAATAATGATTCCGATTTTTTTCGCTCTTGTCATTTTCAGGACTCTCCGGGAGGTATTAATATTAATAATAATTAAATTAACACTAACGCCCCCTGCTTGTCAATTTTGCCGGGCGTGGCGGGCTTAATA
>WFVK01000179.1 GCA_015491705.1 Nitrospirota bacterium
ATCGTGGCTTTATAGTTGGGCTCGGCATAAAGCACCTCGGGGACGGACATGAATTCCCTGACTGCATCCTCCACCTCTATGCCGTGTTTAAGCCTGATATGGTATACCTTTATGCCTTCATAGTATTTTATGACGGATGCCCCCGCCTCCCTTATTATCTCCCTGGCCCGTTCTCCCGTTACGCCCTCCTTGAACTTCACGAGCAGTTCACCGCCTGCGTAGAACTTTTCCTTTTTTACGAATTCCATGTATTTTTCCTCTGTTATCTTTGATAACTGCGGTGTTTCCTTGATCACATGCGGTGAGAGAAATACCAGCAGGTTCGTCTTGTCTTTTGACACCCTCTCGAACCTGAACAGCCAGCCCAGAATGGGTATATCTCCGAGTATAGGGGTCCTGGCAATTGCCTTTCCCTCTTTTTCCTGCATCAATCCGCCGATCACAACCGTATGGCCGTCCTTAACGACTATCGTGGTCTTTGTCGAACGCTTGGTGGTGGTTGGACCTACGGTCGTGAGGACGCTCTCCGGTGTCTCCTTGACAGCGGATATTTCCTGGAAGATATTGAGCTTGACATAATCTCCCTCGGTTATCTGCGGGGTGATCCTGAGTGTTATCCCCACATCCTTGCGTTCTATGGAGCTGAGCACCGTGTTGGTAGTGGTAAGGTCGCGCTCCCTTTTTGAAATGAACGGCACGTTCTCGCCGACCACTATCTCGGCCTCTTCATTGTCCGAGGTGAGTATCTGCGGGGTGGAGAGCACGTTCACGGCATTCTTGAAGTAATTCAGGCTGAACAGCGCCGCAAATCCCGGCGCCGTGAGGTTCTGCGTGGTGATCGAGCCGCTTGAAGAGACCGTGGTTACGGGTATCTCGAGGAAGTTGCCCATTCCGCCGGCTGAAAATCCTGTGAGTCCGGAAATGATGGACTGCACCGCGCTGGAGCTTATGTTGCCGAATCCTCCTATTGCAACAGGTTCACCATTGGACCGGGCCATGGCCCTCCATCTTGCCCCGAGCTCCTTGAGCCTGGCTATGGATGCCTCTATTATCATGGCCTCGACAAAGACCTGTTTTCTCCTCTTATCGAGCTTTTTTATGACCTGCACTATATTTTCGTAATCAGACGGCGGAGCGACGATGATAAGGGCGTTTGTCGTCTTGTCCGGCGTTACGTTTATGACCGGCACAGTGGCCGGACCGATCTTCTTTTTAAGACGGCGGGATGACTTGTAGGATGTGCGCATGTCCTTTACTATGCCCTGCAGCACCTTTGCAAGATTGGTCGCGTCCGCGTTTTCGAGAAAATAAACGTTTATCCTTGCGGCTTCCTGCACGGTGGAGGGCTTGTCTATCAGACTGATTATGGACATGATCTTCTCGATGTTCACCGCGGAATCAACCACGAGCAGGAGGTTGCGCGGGCCGAAGGCCGAGACATGACCGTCCCTTGATATGAGAGGCCGGAGGAATTTTATCGCCTCATCCGCCCGGATGTGTTTTATTGGAATGAGTTTTGTTATATACGACTCGTTAACCGGAAGCGGCAGTTTCTCTGCCGTGGAGATGTACCCTGACTGCTTTGCCAGGGAAGAGGGGATGATCTTGTATGTCTTGGTCCCTGCCGGGATTATGGTATAACCCTTGAGGCTCAGTACTGACGTAAACAGGGAAAATGATTCCCTGACGGTCAGTTTTGTCGGTGCTATTATGGTGACCTTCCCCTTGACCCTTTCATCAAACAGGAAATTGTCGCCGGTTATTTCGCTGATGAACTTGATCACCACGGGGATATCAACATCCACGAAATTAAAGGAGATCATCTCCTGCTTGCCGTTTTTCTGCGATGCAAAGGAGGAAACGGACATAAAGACAATCAGGCAGAGGATGACGGGAATCTTGAAATGTTTCATTGTAACAGACTTTCTCCCTTTTGCAGCTACCTTATCTGGTAACTCATTGATATGTTCTTGCCGTTTCTTATTATATCAAGATTGATTTTATTCATGCCCTTCAATGCCGACATCGCCTGGATGGCAACCTCCGGGTTTGATATTTTAAGGCCGTTTATTCTCAACAGTATATCACCGTTTCTAAGCCCGAGGCTGTGATACAGGCCCCCCGGTACGACTTCGCTTATTGAAAAACCCTCCTGTCTGCCGTCTTTGAAATTGGGCAGGAGCCTTGCATCCGTCAGTATCTTCTCGGGGTTCTCAAGGGACCGCTGCAC